>CALDKD010000071.1 GCA_937898885.1 uncultured Bacteroidales bacterium
CCCTGTGATTCATCATCCCTTGTTGATGTTCTCCTGAACGAACTTCAGCAGGCTGGCGTTGTCAAGCTGGCTGCGAAGTCTCTCATCGTGGAACTCGGTTAGATATTTGATGAAGTAGTCAACTATTCCGTCGGAGAAAACACCGCGTGATGTGTAGATCTCACGGTCCTTGGCAAGTTCCTGAGCGGCCTCGACGCAACATCCGGGCAACTGCTCAAGCGATTCCTGCAGAGCCTTGTTGCCGGCATCGTGAATATTCACGCCCAATCCTACGAAGGTCTTCTCCGCTATCTCCAGACCATTCGGAATCTCGAATCCGTGACGGGCTGCACAGCACAGGGCTGCCATCAGCAGATACATATCGGCAAAGCCGTCTGAGGCTCTCCACTCGAATGTCTGCTTGCTGCTGAAATCCTTGGCATCCTCCTTCTCCAGCGGATTGCACTTGGCGGCCATATCCATCTGCTTGAGCCAGCCTAACGGCACGCGCACCAGGGCGCTGCGGTTTGAGAATGACCAGCAGAGCGATGTAGGAGCCTCCTGATGCGGCACCAGACGCATAAATGACAGTGGATGCGGATTACCGAATGCCGGCAGTGAGGTGCCGGCGGCCATAAAGCCTGCTATTGCCTTCTTGGCCTCGTCCGTCAGCTCACCGTTGCGGACTGTTGCGGTCTGGCCGTCTTTTGTGAACTTGCAGTGAACGTGCATACCTGAGCCTGCCTTGCCCACGGTGATTTTAGGAGCGAAGGTCAGTGTAACGCCATACTGATAAGCCAGCTGACGCATAACCCACTTTGCCACTACCAGCTGGTCTGCGGCATCCTCTATATCTGTGGGCAGGAACTCTATCTCGTTCTGCTCATAAATCTTGCCGTCCTGCGTGAAGTTGCCAACCTCGCTGTGACCGTACTTGATAAGTCCGCCACACTGCGCAATCAGCCTCATAGCCTCAATACGGAGGTCGTAGAACTTATTGAACGGAGCGCTCTCGTGATAGCCCTTCTGGTCTGGTGTCTGATAAAGTTCCTCAGCTTCGGCAATGACGTAATACTCAAGCTCGCCCATTGTCTCCATCTTGAGGCCGGTGACCTTCTGGAACTCAGAGTGAGCCTTATGCAGGATGTACTGAGGGCTGCTCTCAAACGGATTGCCATCGCGGTCGAAGAAACTGCAGAGAACATCTACCGCAGGAACCTCGCTGAACGGGTTGACGAATGCGGTCTTGTAACGAGGAATGACGTACAGGTCGCTCTTGCCTGCCTCAATGAACGGGAAGAGGCTGCTGCCATCAACACGCTCACCAGCCTGAAGGATGTTCTCCAGATGCTCAAGGCTGTTTATTACGAAACCTAAAGTCTTCAACTTACCGTCCCAGCCGCAATAGTGGAAGTTCAGAAACTCAACATTGTTCTCGCGGCAGTAACGTACTATGTCGGCACGTGTGAACTCAGCGGCCGGCTTCTGCAGGAATCTGACAAGCAGATTCGGATTCATCTCAATCTTGCTATCCATTGTTGTTTAATGTGTTATCTTAATGTGAATTTTGTCTCCTTTACATCGCGTGAGTCACCGCCGGCCATAAGGGTGAACTCTCCGGGCTCGGTGATGAACTCCAGCTTCTGGTTGTAGAAGCCAAGGTCCTCCTTGCTGAGGATGAACTCAACATCTGCGCTCTGGCCGGGATTAAGCTCTACCTGCGCGATGCCGCGAAGCTCCTTTACAGGGCGTGTCATCGAGGCCACCTCATCACGCACATAAAGCTGTACGGTCTGCTTTCCGGCTGTCTTGCCCGTATTTGAGACGTGTACCACGGCTTTTATGGTCTCGTCCATAGAGTACTCACTCTTCTCAAGCACCGGAGCGCCTACACTGAATGTGGTGTAGCTGAGTCCATAGCCAAACGGATAGGCAGGGGCATAGTCAATATCGGTGTATGAGGTGCAGTACTGCCAGCTTGGATTCTCCGGACGCCCTGTGCTCTTGAAATTATAGTATATAGGACACTGACCTGTCACGGCAGGGAAGGTCATTGGCAGCTTGCCCGACGGGTTGTAGTCTCCGGAAAGCACGTCGGCGATGGCATTGCCGGCCTCAGTACCAAGCCACCAGGTAAGCACTATGGCATCGGCCGACGGCTCCATATCGCCGAATGCCACAGGACGGCCGCACATAAGCAGCACTATTACCGGCTTGCCGGTCTTCCTGAGTTCCTGAACAAGAAGCTGATGATCGGCAGGCACACTGATGTCTGCCCTTGATTTGGCCTCGCCGCTCCAGTCGCCACGCTCGCCCACCGCGACGATGACCACATCGGCCTTGGATGCCGCAGCCTTGGCTCCGGCTATCAGAGCGGGATTGGCAGGCTGTGCCAGATGCTCGCCCTGATGTGTCTTTATGCCGCTCTCAAAGTCATAGCCCTGGGCATAGAGTATCTTTGAGTCAGGATATCTTGCCTGCAGGCCCTCGCGCACCGTAACCATTGCATCGACATTGCCCTGACTGGCCCAGAAACCGGCCATATCGGCCTTTGAGTCTGCCAGACCGCCTATCAGCGCGATGGTGCCCGGGTTGGCCGGCAAAGGCAGTACATTGTTGTTCTTTAAGAGGACTATGCTCTTCTTTCCAGCCTCGCGGCTCAGGGCCCTGAGCTCGGGTGAGAGTATGGTTGCAGTCTCACGCTCCTTGTCGCAATAGCGGAACGGATCATCAAACAGACCCAGCTCGAATTTCTTAAAAAGGATACGCCGGACGGCATCGTCTATATACTCCATCGGCACAGTGCCCTCCTCTACGAGCTCCTTCAGGCCCTCGATGTAGGCGCGTCCCTCCATATCCATATCGCTTCCGGCCAGTACGGCAACCTTGGCGGCTCCCTTCAGGTCCTCGACATAACGGTGACTCACAATCTCGGCAATTGAGCCCCAGTCTGATACGGTGAAGCCCTGGAAACCCCACTCGCCTTTCAGCAAGGCACGCTGGATATATTCATTGGCAGTTGCCGGAATGCCGTTGATGTCGTTGAAGCTGTTCATAAAGGTGGCTGCGCCTGCCATGGCGCCTGCCTTGTAAGGCGGCAGATACACCTCGTGCAGAGTGACATCCGACATATCAACCGTATTGTAGTCCTTACCGGCGATACCGGCTCCGTATGCCGCGAAATGCTTAATGCAGGCCAGAACAGTCTCAGTACTGGACAGGTCATCGCCCTGAAAGCCACGGACACGGGCCCCGGCAATACGCGAGCCCCACCAGGTGTCCTCGCCGGCACCCTCCATTACACGGCCCCAGCGGGCATCGCGGGCTATATCGACCATAGGGGCGAAGGTCCAGTGAATGCCCTCGGCGGCAGCCTCCCTGGCGGCACCGGCCGCGGTGCGCCGGATAAGGTCAAGGTCAAAGCTGGCTGCCTCGGCAAGCGGCAATGGATATACAGTACGCTCACCGTGAATCACATCCAGACCGAACAGCAACGGAATACGCAGGCGCGACTCCATAGCGAACTCCTGCATCCTGCGGGTCTCGTCTGCGCCTATCACATTAAGCATTGAGCCCACCATACCCTGACGAATCTGCTCCACCTTGGTCTCATCCTTGGTGGCAGGGCCTGTAACAAGAAAATCGCAGGTGTATTGGTTCATCTGACCTATCTTCTCGTCAAGTGTCATCAACTTAAGCACGGAGTCAACCTTATGGGCATACTCCCCGCTCATCCGGACCCCGACAAGCCTTCCGTCGCCAGTGGCGCAACCTGCCAGAACGACGGCAGCCAATATAGTACACAGCGATTTTCTCATTTATAAGCGTATTATACAATGTTACCCACAAAAATAATAAGAATCTGCTTTGCACCTATGATAAATGAGGAGTAACTTTGCGCTAAGTAAGCCAATAAATATCAACAACTATATGAAAAAGATTCTCAGAATTATGACAACTGCCTCACTGTTGGCTATAGTAGCCGGATGCGGAGAGAAGAAAGACGATTTCAAGTACACCCTTGACCAGTTTGCCGACATCAAGGTTATGCGTTACCAGATTCCCGGATGGGAGGAGCTTACTCTGCAACAGAAAGAATATGCATACCATCTGGCCGAGGCTGCCAAATGGGGCCGTGACATACACTTCGACCAGAACTGCGCGCTCAATATTCCGGCAAGACACGTCATTGAGAACATTCTGAACAATTATGAGGGAGACCGCGACTGCAAGGATTTCCAGGATTTTCTGGTCTATGCCAAGCGTTTCTTCTTCGCCAACGGCATACATCACCACTATGCAGAGGATAAGTTCTTCCCTTCCTGCCCGCAGGAGTATCTCAAGTCTCTTATGGCTGCCGTGGGCGATGAGGACAAGTGCGATGAGCTGATTCCGTTCTTCTACGACCCGCAGCTCTACCCTCAGCGTCGCTCAACCGCTACAGACGGTGACATCGTGACCCAGTCGGCGGTAAACTTCTATGAGGGTGTGACCAGACAGGAAGTTGAGGACTACTACGCATCGATAGCAGACCCGACAGACGAGACCCCGATAGCATACGGCCTCAACACCAAGGTTGTGAAGGATGCCGACGGCAACGTTGTTGAGTTGCCCTGGTGCCTGAACGGCATATACGGCCCTGCCATTGCCAGGATATGCGATGAGCTGAATGCCGCCGCACAGGTTGCAGAGAACGATATTCAGAAGCGCGCCCTGGGTCTGCTGGTAAAATATTACGAGACAGGCGACCTGAAGGTTTGGGACGAGTTCAACATTGAATGGGTTAAGGATACCATAGGAACCGTGGATTTCATCAACGGTTTCATTGAGGACTACAACGACCCTCTTGGCCGCAAGGGCGCGTGGGAAGGCTATGTGAACATCAAGGATCACAAGGCATCGGAGCGCTCGCTTATACTGAGCGCCAACGCACAGTGGTTCGAGGACAACTCGCCGGTTGACCCGCGCTTCAAGAAGAAGGAGTGCAAGGGCATATCGGCCAAGGTGGTAAATGCCGTATGTCTGGCCGGCGACAGCTATCCTGCCACACCTATCGGCATCAACCTGCCTAACGCTGACTGGATTCGCAAGATGCACGGCAGCAAGTCTGTTACCATTGCCAACATCACCCACGCATACGACTATGCCGCACAGGAGATGCCGGCAAGCACCCTGACCGAGTTCGCATACGATGAGGCTGAGATTGAGCTTTACAAGAAATACGGCTCATACGCCGATGAGATTCACACCGACCTGCACGAGTGTCTGGGACACGGCTCCGGCCAGCTGCTCCCGGGTGTGAGCACAACCGCTATGGGCGAGTATTCATCAGCACTCGAGGAGGCCCGCGCCGACCTGTTCGGCCTGTGGTACACTGCCGATCCCAAGATGGTTGAGCTTGGCATTATGCCGGATAACGAGGCTTACAAGGCTGAATACTCAAACTTTATCCGCAACGGTCTGATGGTACAGTTCAACCGTGTTGAGCTTGGCCGTCCCAACACCGAGGCCCATATGCAGAACCGCAAGCTCATTGCCGAGTGGTGCTACGAGAAGGGAGCCGCCGACAATGTAATAGAGAAAAAGGTTCGCGACGGTAAGACCTACTTTGTGGTTAACGACTACGGAAAGCTTCGCGACCTGTTCGGCAAGCTGCTCGCAGAGATTCAGCGTATCAAGTCTGAAGGCGACTACGAGGCCGGAAAGAAACTGGTTGAGACCTACGCCGTGAACATTGATCCTGAGCTCCATAAGGAGGTGAAGGCCCGTTACGACGCCCTGAGCCTTAAACCTTACGGAGGCTTCATCAACCCCGACATCGTTCCGGTTGAGAAAGACGGCAAGATAGTTGACTATCAGGTAATCTACAACGACAATTACCTTCAGCAGCAGCTTGACTACGGCAAGAGGTACCGCGCGCTGTAACCGGGTTGACCGGGTCAGGGGACCTGTCCCCTTGACCCGCTATAGTCCGAACATCTTGCGGAGCTGCTCAACGAAGTCCAGCTTCTCCCAGGTAAAGAACTCTATGCCGTCCTTGGTATAAGGCTTGCGGCCGAAATGGCCGTAGGCGGCTGTAGGCAGATAGATAGGATTGCGGAGCTTCAGACGCTCCTCTATCGCCTTGGGACGAAGGTCGAACACTTTTGCGATTATGCCCGCAATCTGACCGTCTGACTCCTTGACGTGACTGGTTCCGTAGGTATCAACATATATGCTCACAGGCTTGGCCACTCCAATAGCGTAAGAGAGCTGAACCAGCATCTCATCGGCGATACCTGCCGCCACCATATTCTTGGCGATGTGACGTGCGGCGTATGCGGCACTTCTGTCCACCTTGCTCGGGTCCTTGCCACTGAACGCGCCTCCACCGTGCGCGCCCTTGCCACCGTAGGTATCCACAATAATCTTCCGGCCTGTAAGACCGGTATCTCCGTGAGGTCCGCCTATCACAAACTTTCCCGTAGGATTGACCAGATACCTTACATTGGCATCGAACAGAGCCACTATTGAGGCATCCGCTATCTTTGACAGCAGACGCGGAATAAGAATGTCCCGCACATCACCGCTGATTTGCGCCAGCATTGTCTGATCGGCGCGGGCCTGTGCCTCTGCGGTATTGTCAGCGGGCTTGATGAAGTCATCGTGCTGAGTTGACACTACTATGGTGTCTATGCGGATTGGCTTGCCGTCATCGCCATACTCAACGGTAACCTGACTCTTGGCATCAGGTCTGAGATAAGTCATAACCTTACCCTCTCTGCGAATCTCTGCCAGAGTATGCACCAGTCCGTGGGCCAGAGCAAGTGACAATGGCATATATTCAGGAGTCTCGTTGGTGGCATAGCCGAACATCATTCCCTGGTCTCCGGCACCCTGCTCCATAGGATCCTCGCGCTCAACGCCTCGGTTGATGTCAGCGCTCTGCTCGTGAATGGCACTCAGCACACCGCACGAGTTGCCGTCGAACATATACTCTGATTTGTTGTAGCCTATACGGTTGATGACGTTGCGGGCAACCTGCTGCAGGTCAATATAGGCTTCTGACTTGACCTCTCCGGCCAGAATCACCTGACCTGTGGTCACTAAGGTCTCACATGCTACCTTTGAATTCGCATCAAGGGTAAGAAGTTCGTCAAGGACTGCGTCCGATATCTGATCGGCCACTTTGTCCGGGTGCCCTTCGGACACCGATTCGGATGTGAATAAATAAGACATTGGTTGTTAGCTATTGGCTATTGGCTATTGGCGGTTGGCGCAACAGGCAATACCGTTATTAATTAATCAATTCTTTTTCTTTTTATCTGAATGCTGCTGACGCTGCTGCCAGCGCTCACGGGCATATTGCTGCATATCGCCCACGACATCACTCTCATCTACTATCTCCAGGCCGAGGATGGTCTCAAGAATGTCCTCAAGTGTAAGGATACCCTGAAAAGTGCCATACTCATCTATTATTACCGAAATCTGCTCTTTTCCCTTCAACAACTCGTCCCAGATATCGCCAAGCGATGTCTCCTCATTGAAGAATTTGATGTCGCGACGGATATCGCCCAGACGTACATTGAACTTGTCATCGGCCAGACGCTCCAGTGCCTCACTTCTAAGAATGTAGCCGGTGATGAACTCAGGCGAGTCTGAATAGACAGGAATCCTGGAGTGATGCAGATACTCGTTATCCTTGTAATACTCCTTCACCGTCATAGACTCTGGCGCAATGGCCGATACTACACGCGGAGTCATAGCATCGTATGCCTTGACGTTGTCAAGCTTAATCAGGTTCTGGATTATCTTGTTCTCGTTCTCCTCAATGACACCCTCCTCCTCGCCGATATTGGCCATAGCGGAGACCTCCTCACGGCTTACCGCAGCCTCATCGTCCTTGGGAGTTATCAGATGGCTGATCATCTGTACAAGCATTACAAGCGGATACATAAGGATTATCAGCACGCTGATTGTACGGGCTGCAAAGCCCATCAGCTTTTTCCAATATGATGTGCCGATGGTTTTAGGGATAATCTCGGCAAACACAAGAATAAGCAAAGTTACGATGGCAGACACAAGTCCGAACCACTCGCTGCCGAAAATCTGGGTGGCCTGGCTGCCAACACCGGCTGAGCCGATGGTATTGGCTATGGTGTTGAGCGACAGAATAGCCGCAATTGGTCTGTCGGGCTCCAGCTTCAGCTCCTTGAATCTGGTGGCCGGCCGGTAACCCTCCTCCTCGCGCATGGTTATGTAGGACAGAGGAGTTGACATAAGAGTTGCCTCGAGTATCGAGCAGAGGAACGAGACCACTAAGGCAATCGATAAAAAGAGAAATAAAGCTCCCATTCAGGAAAAACAGTTTAATTCCGCGAAGATACTGCTTTTACGCGGTTCATTCAAATTCTTTGGCTAACTTTGCAATATAGAGTCTATATTCAAAATGGGAACCATCATCTATCCGTCACCTATATTCGGCCCGGTAAAGAGCAGACGCCTTGGCGTATCGCTCGGCATCAACCTTATGCCACCGGACGGCAAGATATGCACATTTGACTGTCTGTACTGCGAATGCGGTCTGAACCAGAACCGCAGACCCGCACGGCGACGCCCTTCCAGAGAGGAGGTACGCGATGCCCTTGAGGCACGCCTGCAGCAGATGAGGGCCGAGGGACCTGAGCCCAACGTACTGACTTTCGCGGGAAACGGAGAGCCTACGGCCCATCCCGACTTTGCCGGCATTGTAGATGATGTCACAGCCCTGCGCGACAGATATTTCCCTGACGCAAAGATAAGCGTGCTCAGCAATGCTACCCGGATAAGCGATGAAAAGGTCTTTGGCGCCCTGCTCAAGGTTGACAACAACATACAGAAACTTGACACGGTTGACGCGGAATACATCCAGGCTTTGGACAGACCGGTCGGCCGATATGACGTCAGTGAGATTATCAGAACTCTGAAGTCTTTCAACGGACACGTGATAATTCAGACGATGTTTCTGACTGGAAATGCGGATGGGAGAGAGTACGACAACACATCGGAGAGATTCGTTGGCCCGTGGATTGAGGCTGTCCGGAGTATAAGGCCAGAGAAAGTGATGATATACACTATAGACCGCGAGACTCCGGTATCAGGCCTTGAGAAGGCATCGCACGAGGCTCTGGACGCCATAGCAGAGAGACTTCGCGCAGTGGGAATAGAGACATCCGTCTCTTACTGACAATAATTGCTCAAAATGAAGGTAAGAAGAGTTTTAATAACATTGATGGCCATTGCCGGCGCACTGACTACTCAGGCCAAGGACAACAGCCGTATTGTAAGCGAGATTGACAGCATAGTACAAAACGGACTGCCGGACGGCACAGACATCAGTGTCTATATCTGGGATCTGAATGCCGACAGCGCCATATACGCTTACCGCGAGAATGTGCTGAACCGGCCAGCCTCTACAATTAAAGTGCTCACAGCCTTCACTGCCCTAGGTACATTGGGAGCAGACTATGATTACAAGACACTGGTCAAGACCGATGGCGTGACAGATGCCGACAGCGTGCTGAACGGTAACCTGTACCTGATAGGAGGAATAGACCCTCAACTGATGGAGAGCGATATATACGGTCTGGTAAACGAAATCAGAAAGTGCGGCATAAAGCGCATCAATGGCAAGGTAATTGGCGATGTAAGCGCTATGGACAGCATCTACTGGGGCTCAGGCTGGGCCTGGGATGATACTCCAAAGAGTTTCCAGCCATACATCTCGCCGCTTATGGTTCACGGAGGGTTCGTAAGTGTATCTGTAAAGCCGGGACAGAAAGGAATGCCGCCATCGGTTAAGGTAGTACCGGAATCACGATACTATGAGGTGAGGAACACGGCACGTACAGGTTCATCATCCTCAACCTCATTCAAGATTCAGCGTGACTGGCTCAACAACAGGAACACTATCGTGATATCAGGTAGTTCCAGCAGGGCCACATCATCAGAGCTGAACATATTTGGCTCAGACCAGTTCACACTCACACTGTTTACTGAGTATCTGGAGAAGGCCGGCATATCATTTGACGGAACTGATTGGCAGAAGTGTCCTGACGGTGCTGTCCAACTGGCATCGGTAAGCCATTCACTCAAATCAGTTCTGGAAGAGGCGCTCAAGGAGAGCGTGAATCTGAACGCGGAGGCTATGATGCTCCAGGCGGCCCACACAAAGACGCAGAGCAGAGTAACGTTCAACTCAGCGGCAAAATTTGAGGAAGAGTACCTGAAACGTGCCGCAAAGACAGGAGGCAGCCCGTTTATGATTGTGGATGGAAGCGGTCTCTCAATGTACGACCACGTGCCTGCCACACTCTTTGTAAATGTACTCAGACAGATTTACAATGACCCTGACATATATACGTTTTTCTATGAGAGCCTGCCGATATCGGGATATGACGGTACACTTAAACAACGCTTGACAGACAAGGCAACTGCTGGAAAGATACACGCCAAGACAGGGACATTGACCGGCTCCTGTACACTGGCAGGCTATGCTAGGACTGCCGACGGACGCGACCTGGCATTCTGCATAATGAACAGCGGTGCGCTGAAGATGGCCCCGTCAAGACGTGTTCAGGATGCCATCTGCACAATTCTATGTGAGTAATCAGAGAGTCTTGAACTGATAGCCTTTCTCGCGAAGCCACTCAATGGCCTTCGGCAAGGCATACTGCAGGTTCTCTTTTGAGCGAAGAGAGTCGTGAAATACGATTACTGAGCCGTTTCGGGCATACCTCTTCACGTTCTCCAACACCTGCGGCCCGGTCTGACGCTTACTGTAATCACGCGTCACAACATCGTAGAAAATGATTTTGTAGTCTGTCTCAAGACAGTGATACATACTTCGGCGCAAGACACCGTGTGGCGGACGGAACAGGTTTGACTTGAACAGATGCTGGCACTTCTCAACATTGTCAATATAATCAGGAGTACGCATCTGCATACCCCTGACGTGGTTGAATGTATGATTTCCTACGATATGTCCGTGATCAAGTATCATCTGGAATATCTCGGGATACTTGCGGACATTATCGCCCACAACAAAGAAAGTAGCCTTTACCTGGTATCGGTCCAGAACATCAAGCAGCCAGGGAGTGACCTCAGGAATGGGTCCGTCATCAAACGTCAGATAGACGCTGTGATCCGACGGATCCATTCTGAACACCCCTTTCGGATAGATATGTCTAAGCAGGAATGTAGGCTGCTCAATGATCATCCTTACACTCTGTTGCTGAACTTTACATACATATCCTCAAAGACACTGATCATAGATTTGTATGTCTCCTCATCCATTCCGGCATCCTCCATCACAGGGAATACACCTTTGTAGAGATATGTAATCGCTGTTTTCATCTCCTCTTTGAGAAGAGCCAGGTGCATATCGTCCATAGAGAGATACCATTGCATCTCTGTAAGATACGACCGTGCCATCTGCTCGCAAATAGCCAATGCCTTCTCCTTCTCGCCAAGCTGTACATAGCACGAAGCCAGTATCTGCGAATAGCCAAGGACATCGTGAGGCAGCAGCTCTGATGATATACCTTTCTCGCACTTGTCAAGTACCTGAAGGGCCTTGTTGTCCTCGCCTTGCATAATCAGAGCCTCAGCCAGCTGGGCATAGAGCCTGCGATGACTATAGCACATGCGGCGTATGGTCTCGTCAATATACAAATCCGGATTATCCAGACCGCCAAACTTGAAATTCATCAGGTTCTCATACATAAGGTCTGCATTAACCATATAGCTGTCATTGTTATCCTTGTCTGTATATCCAAGCTCCTTCCAGTTGAACGGGGTAATGCGATAGGCAAGACCCTCAAGGACGAAGAACGGACCAAGGCCAAGATGATTATCCCTGCCTACAGTGGTGGCCATATACAACGGACGCTCCCAGTTGCAGTATGCCAGCATCTCCAGCATCATCAACTCGTTCTTGTAGATATACCTTCTGCCCTTAAGAGAGATTACCATTTTGTCAGGAAGCCTCTCCAAAGTCTCCTCACGCGTTGCGCCCTGATACTCGGCAGGAATAAGCATACCTGAGTTCAGAATAGCCTCTTTGTCAAGCTTGAGCCATACAGTATCGGTAGGAATGATATTGTACTTCTTGACCCAGTACTCGAGAACTGTCTTCAGCTCAAATGAGTTGTTGATATTATCTATCTCAGCCTGAGTCTTGGCATTCTTAAGGAAGTTCTCCTTGTTTCTGGGGCTGATCTCAACGGCATCGTTTGTACCTGACTCATAGTCAATACGCTCAAACTCAATTGGAACGGCTGGCGAGGAGTATGCGGGACGCTTCATCTGGTCAATGTACCAGTCGGTCATCAGATAGCTCAGATTGCATACACGGCAGTCAGTACGGAAGCCCTCGGTCTCAAGATTGTACCACAGAGGGAATGTATCGTTGTCGCCGCAGGTGAAGATGATAGGATTACCCTTCTCCGGCAATGTGAGCAGGTAATTCTGACCGAAGTCACGGCAAACGTAACGATTGCTGCGGTCGTGGTCATCCCACGTCTGACCTACCATCTGAATGGGAACAAGCAGACACAACACCGATGCAACTACCGGAGCCGCCTTGCTGCCCATAACCTTCTTAAGAAGCTCGGCAACGCCGGCAACACCCAGGCCAATCCAGATGGCAAAGGCATAGAATGAGCCGGCATACGCATAATCACGCTCACGGGGCTGAATCGGAGTCTGATTCAGATACATTACGATGGCAAGTCCTGTCATAAAGAAGAGACAGAACACCACCCAGAACTGACGTACTCCCTCCTTGTCCTGTTTAATCTGCCAGAACAGACCAATCAGGCCGAGAATAAGAGGCAGCCCGTAGAATACGTTATGCCCCTTGCCTTTCAGTGTGTCTGGCATCAGACGCTGGTCACCCAGCATAATCCTGTCGATGAAGTTGATGCCGGTCACCCAGTTTCCGTGGTTGAGCTCACCGTGACCCTGTATGTCATTCTGACGGCCTACGAAGTTCCACATGAAATAACGCCAGTACATAAAGTTGACCTGATACTTGAAGAAGAATCTGAGATTCTCTATCTGCGTTGGAATGGTCAGCTTAACCTTCTCGCCACAACGGTCATAAATCACAGTATTACCCTTTACATTTGCCCATGCCTTATACTGCTGTATGTGATCTGGATCACTGCTGTACATGCGCGGGAAGAGCATATTCTGAGCATATTTGTATGAACGTTTATAGTCCTTGATGTAGTAGCGGTCCTTCTCATCGGCATTGGCCTTCTCCTTGCGGCCGTACATCACACCATTCTCCACGAACTCCGGACGGCACATATTTCCCTCATTGCGCAATGATACCTCAGAGGCGTATGTCTGACCATAGAAGAGCGGACGGGTACCGTACTGCTCGCGTGCCAGATAATCGCCAAGTGCGAATATATCTTCCGGTGAGTCCTGATCCATAGGCGGGTTCGCTGTGGAACGGATTACAATCAGAGCGTACGACGAGTAGCCTATCACTATGCACATCACGCTGAGCATAATCGTATTCAGCACCCTTGCGGATGGTTTCAGCTTATCGCTGACAGCCTTCGCCAGCAGATAGAAACCAAGTATTGCCAATACAATTATTCCGAAGACAACACCTCCTGCGGTATGGCCATAGAAAGGAATACCTGTAAGTGCGAGTGTACAGAGGAAAGCAACCTTCATTCTGGTGTCGCTCACACCCTTCTGACTCTCGAATACGCCCCAGAGAATTGCGGCAACCAACAGAATCAGATATATGATAAGGCCTGTGTTGAACTTGAATCCGAGTGCGTTTACAAAAAGCAGCTCAAACCATCCGCCAACCTTTACAATACCCGGAACAATACCATACAAGACTGCTGCGATTATCACACCGGATATTACAATAGACAATACACCACCTTTCCAGGTTGGATTCTCCGCTCTCTTGAAGTAATAAACCAGCACGATTGCGGTGATGCAGAGCAGGTTCAGCAAGTGAACACCTACGGAGATACCTATCACATAGGCTATCAGAATAAGCCAGCGGTCACTGTGCGGTCTGTCGGCATCCTCCTCCCACTTAAGAATGAGCCAGAAGGTAACGGCGGTACAGAACGATGAGTAGGCATAAACCTCGCCCTCAACAGCGCTGAACCAGAATGTATCGCTCCAGGTATATGCCAGAGCTCCTGCCACGCCTGCGCCCATAATGGCGATGGTCTGCCACAAATCAGGCTCACTGCCCTTGCAGATCAGCTTTTTGGCCAGCATAGTAATTGTCCAGAACAGGAACAATATACATAGCGCGCTCAGAATGGCGGACATAATGTTCACCATCATAGCCACCTTCGTTGTATCGTCAGTAAACTGCGAGAACAGGTTCGATGTAAGCATAAAGAACGGTGCTCCAGGCGGATGTCCTACCTCCAGCTTAAAGCCGGTTGTGATAAACTCGGGGCAATCCCAGAAACTGGCCGTAGGCTCAATAGTCATACAGTATGTCACTGCCGCCACAATGAACACCAGCCAGCCGATAATGTTATTGATATGTTTGTATTTCATAACCTTACGGTCTTTTCAGATACTTCTTTGCAAATATAAGCAATCAAACAGCTCCTGCCGCATTAAAAATTCTTAAAGGTCAGCACCGATGTCACTGCGGAAATGCTTTCCCTCAAAATCAATCTGGCCTGCGCCTTTGAAAGACTTGGCCAAAGCCTCAGCCTTGTCCTTTCCGTATGAGCTTACGGCAATGACACGTCCGCCTGCGGTAACCACATTTCCCTCAGCGTTGAACGCGGTTCCGGCGTGGAATACGATGCTGTCCTGAACCTTCTCCGTTCCGGTGATACGGAATCCTTTCTCGTAATGACCGGGGTAACCACCCGACACCAGCATCACACATACCGCAGAGCGCGGATCCTGCTCCAGGACCTTCTCATCAAGATTACCATTGGCCACTCCAAGAAGCAGGTCAACAAGGTCTGACTTCAGCCTGAGCATCACAGTCTCAGTCTCAGGATCGCCCATACGCACGTTGTATTCTATCACCTTTGGCTCACCTGCCACATTTATCAGTCCGAGGAAGATGAAGCCCTTGTACTCAAGGCCCTCCTCTGCCAATCCCTGGATTGTAGGACGAATAATGCGCTCCTCGACCTTGCCCATCCAAACCTCATCGGCAAACGGAACAGGCGATACTGAGCCCATACCACCGGTGTTCAGACCGGTATCGTGCTCGCCAACGCGCTTGTAATCCTTTGCCACCGGCAGAATCTTGTAGTTCTTGCCATCGGTAAGAACAAACACCGAGCACTCTATGCCGCTAAGAAACTCCTCAATCACAACCCGCGATGAGGCACCGCCAAACATACCGCCCAGCATCTCCTTGAATTCCTTACGTGCCTCATCAAGGGTAGGCAGAATCAGCACACCCTTTCCGGCGCACAGACCATCGGCCTTCAATACGTATGGAGCCTGCAGAGTTCCCAGGAACTCAAGGCCCTCCTCAAGTGTATCTGATGTAAAAGTACGGTAGGCAGCGGTTGGTATGCCGTGGCGCAGCATGAACTGTTTGGCAAAATCCTTGCTACCCTCAAGCTGTGCGGCAGCCTTGGTGGGTCCAATCACCGGAATGCCGGCAAGCCTTGAATCGTTCTTGAAATAGTCGTTGATGCCCTTTACCAAAGGATCCTCAGGACCTACAACCACCATATTGACGCCTTTGTCAAGAACAAATGACGCAATGGCATCAAAGTCATCAGCCTTCATTGCCACATTCTGGCCAACAGATGCGGTTCCGGCATTACCCGGTGCTATATATAACTTGTCTGTAAGCGGGCTTTGGGCTATTTTCCAAGCCAGGGCGTGCTCACGTCCGCCACTACCAAGAAGCAGAATTATCATTGCTCTTTATCGTTGAATTTATTATTTGATCTGGAGTTCTTGCCGAAAGGCTTATCTGAACGGGAGAAAGATTTATCTGAACGGGAATAAGGCTTGCGCGATGAGCCTGAAGACTTTCCGTTATAGCCCTTTCCATCGTTTCTTTTGAGACCTTTGCGACTGCCATCCTTCGGCTTGTCAGAAAACCTCCTTGCCGACTTATGCTCCGCGTCACCATCCTTCTTGAAGGACTTATAGGGCCTCTTCTCACCTGAGAACTTTCTGAATGAGCCTTCATTACTCTCATCACCCTCCTTATCTCTCCTGGAATAAGGTCTTGCTGGTCTGTCTGACGTACGGAAACCGTCCCTCCCGGAACTTCTTCCCGGACTGCGTCTCTCGCCGTCCTTTCCAAATCCTTCACGACGCGGTCTTCCCGGGCGCCTCTCCCTTCTCTCGCCATCAGAGGCAGCATCATCACCATCTTTCTTCAGACGCTCTGCCTGAGCAGCCTTATGACGCAATGTTGTACCACGACGTGTTGATGAATCCTCCTTGCGTAGATGCTCGCCCTCTGAGCGGAATGACTCATATTTACCGCCAAATATCTCATACTTGCGGAACTCGCAGGCCAAAGCGCCGTTATAGAGAGGTACCTTGGCCGACGGCTTCAGACCTATCTTGTCAAAATACTCATAGTGATTGCAGATAACCCAAGCCTCACCACCTGTGAAAGCGTGCTTCAGACGCTCACCTAGTGTAGCATACAACTCCGGAATATCACCCTCTCTCAGACGCTCACCATACGGGGGATTTGTAACCATAAGAGTCTTCTCTGTAATTGGCTGGAAATCCTTGACATCGCGGGTATCAAAATGAATAGTATCCAGAAGTCCGGCAGCCTTGGCATTGCGCTTGGCAGTAAGAATAGCCTTTGCATCCTTATCATAGCCATAGATATGGCCATTGAACGGACGCTCTGCTGAATCATCGTTATATATCTGCTCAAACAGGTCACGGTCAAAATCCTTCCATTTCTCAAAGGCATACTGACTGCGGAAAAGGCCAGGCGCCATATTGCGGGCAATAAGAGCCGCCTCAATAGGCAAGGTACCTGAGCCGCACATCGGGTCAACGAAATCGCACTCACCACGCCATCCGGTCATCAGAATCATACCGGCGGCCAGCACCTCATTGAGGGGCGCCTCCATAGTATCCTGACGATAGCCACGGCGATGCAATGACTCTCCCGAGCTGTCGAGCGACAGAGAACAATCCTCATTGGAAATGTGGATATGGAACGTGATGTCCGGATTGGCTACGCTTACATTAGGCCTGTGACCTTCTTTCTCACGGAAATAATCAGCAATGGCATCCTTCACCCTGTATGCCACAAATTTTGAGTGAGTAAACTCCTCGCTGTTGACTACGGCATCTACAGCAAAACTGCTGAGGTTGTCCATATACTTCTCCCATTCTATCTTCTTGCAGACATCATACACCTCATCGGCACTCGCTGCCTTGAAATGCTTGAACGGCTTTAATATCCTTATGGCAGTACGAAGATGGAAATTCGCCTTATACATCAGAGCCTTGTTGCCTGTAAATGACACCATACGGTTGCCAATCTGTATATTGTTGGCTCCCAGCTCTGTCAACTCCTGTGCCAAGACCTCTTCCAATCCCTGGAATGTCTTGGCTATCATTTCAAATTCAGCCATTTGACCTTGTTATTTCCTCAATTCTGAAATAAGGTGCAAAATAACAAAAAAAACTGCTTACTTAGTGACCCAGGCCGGATTATGTGGCTTTATTCGCGCAGGATCATAGTATAATCCCTTAACATCGGGAATGGCAACCTTATATAGTCTGTGTGAATTGTCATTAAGCCTCATCTCTCTGAGCCAGAGGTTAGCCTCACGCAACTGTGAATATGACACCCCGTGATTGTCTGCGAATTCCACAAGATCATCAACTGTCTCTGTAACATATACAGTGTCCTTTGCCGGAATGAACGGATAAAGCTCATCCGGGCGAAGGTTGAATCCGAACAAAGATGGATTCTCGAACATCATCTTTGCCACCAGGAGACGGAACATATAACGCGATGTCTCATTCACAAGCCAAAGGTCAACAGCTTTCTTCTGATGCTGATCCTCAAGCTTTGAGCTTATGCCGGCCTGACCCGCATTGTAACTTGCAGCCACTGTAAGCCAGTCGCCAAATTTGGCATACGAGCTCTTCAGATACTGACAGGCAGCTATGGTTGCCTTCTCAATATTGTATCGCTCGTCTATATTGGCATTCACCTCAAGACCATATACACGTCCTGTGGCCTGCGTAAACTGCCACAAACCGGCTGCCCCTG
The DNA here is from genome assembly GCA_937898885.1 of uncultured Bacteroidales bacterium. Taxonomy (GTDB): domain Bacteria; phylum Bacteroidota; class Bacteroidia; order Bacteroidales; family Bacteroidaceae; genus Colenecus. The sequence goes on from CALDKD010000071.1 coordinate 18,242, forward strand.
CCGTTGACACAGCCTGGGGATCAAGATTGCTCTCAATTACCATCAGGTATTTCAAATCATCAGGTATGCCCTGCGACTTGAGTATCGGCTCAATCTGTGGAAAGAACCTGTTAGCCCGCTTCAACATCAGTATCGATGTGGAGTGGGTGTAGGTAAAGGCTATCAGCTCTCTGTCAAGACGCTCACGCATATCGGCACGGTCAAAACGTATGGTCTCGCCGGCAAAGACCAGATATTCGGGAACAGACGGCAAGACATTAACAGGTGGCACACCTCCAGACAATGAGGCAGAAGACCTGTGCTGTGCCGCAACAGGAAGACAAAGACAAAGAATGGCAATTGACAGACAACGCGCTATACTCATATCGATATTCACAAAATTATTGATTTGCAAAATTAGTCAAAAACCACCATATATAAAAAATCAAGCCGACCCTCTGGGAACCGGCTTGACAACTATGGAAAACTTACTTGTCTTTACTCTGCTGAGAGGACTGCCAATGTAGCCTCAGTCTGCCAGCTGTCAAGAAGTGTGCTGAAACGGTCAGTATAGATGCCCTTCAAAGACTCAATACGATTCTGCTTCTGAGCCTCGGTAAGTCTTACAGACTCCTTGATCTGCTTGGCCTGGCAAATAAAACGCTGGCAAAGAATGGTATAATTGTAAGCATTGTCAAAACTAAGCTCTGATGCAATCTGATTAAGTACGAACTCGTCATTCTGTACCTGATTGAAGGAGGCTGAGGACTGAGCGTTTACATTTACACTTGCTGTTAAAGCCAAAATTGCGATCACTACTGCAAAAAGATTCTTTTTCATAATTTCTATTTTTTAATTTGTTAAACTTCTTACTTGTCTGCCGTCATTCTTGCCGGCGTTCGTATATAAGATGCCTGAAACTGAAAAAGGTTAATTCCAAAGTGCGATATTTGGCTAATTTTAACGTTTAAGTTAAATTAATAAAAGCTTGTAAAATGTTGCTATCTTCCTTTTGTTGTGATGTTTAAGTATTCTAACATGAATAAAATACAGAAATTATTAATTTATATTTTAGCAATTATAGTATTGCTACAAAAGTTCTGAAACGAGATTTTTGAACTCATCTATTCCATCTGAGGCGCCTTTACAAATAACATTGACGCTGCGCCATGAATTAATCTGGACTGGTGCCGGATCAATAAGATAAACCAGAGCGGAGTCAGGCGCGTAGTTTAGCAGACCTGCTGCAGGATAAACATTAAGAGACGTTCCGATAATAAGAAGTATGTCAGCCTCTGATACATAATCTGCGGCAATACCAATATTGGGAACAGGCTCGCCAAACCATACAATATACGGCCTGAGCTGACTTCCATCGGAAGCCTTATCTCCTATATGAATCTCATAATTATCATGAGAGAGTTTACATATCTGACGAGAATCATTAGGATTAATGGACGATGTAACCTTCTCGAGCTCTCCATGAAGATGAATAATATGGCTGCTCCCTGCTCTTTCGTGAAGATTATCCACGTTCTGAGTAATCACAGTCACATTAAACATAGACTCAAGCTCCGCTAAGGCTATATGCGCGTGATTAGGCTGTACGCTCAGAAGTTGCTTCCTACGCGCATTATAAAAATCAATGACAAGACGCGGATTCCTACGATAGCCGTCGGGCGTGCAGACATCATCCACACTATATTTCTCCCAAAGGCCGCCACTGTCACGGAAAGTGCTTATGCCGCTCTCGGCGCTTATACCTGCACCTGTCAAAACAACGAGCTTCTTTTTCATCAGAAAAAAATAATATTGAAATAAAAACCGGGCAACACATAAGCGCTGCCCGGTTCTTATATTAACCCTTGCGGGTAAAAGTCTATTACTTCAGAACCTTCTTACCGTTCTGGAAGTAGATAGAACCGTTAGACATAGTCTCAACCTTGCGGCCAAGCATATCGTAGATAGCGCCATCAGACTCAGTCTCGATGTCGTTGATACCCATGATGATGCTCTGACCCGGAGTCTCAGTAACAATTACGTGATCAATTACGTAAGTGTTAGGCTTTGTACCCATACCGAGAACGAATCTTGAGATACCCTCCTTTGTGATCTTGGTGCTGCCCTTAACATTGCAGAAGCCATCGCCCTCGAATGAGTAAGAGTTGCCCATATCACCATTCCAGAAGGTCTCCGGCTGGAATGATACGTAAACCTCACCAAGTGAGCCGTCAAGTGTACGGATCTGGAAATCGTATGAGTAGATATAACCCTCCTTGAAATCGTAGGTGTTATAAATCTGTGATGAATACGGAGTCCACTCACCAACACTTGGCTTAGCCTCAAACTGAAGAGCAGCCTTACTGTTAGCATAAGCGAGATACTGATTCTCACCACCCTCAAGGATGTCAAGAACACCAATAGTCTCATCGCCCATTACCTTCCAGTCACCAACGGTCTCACCGTTGAAGTTATAATCGTCACCGCTGAAGATATTGTCCTCTACAGTCTCCTCCTCATCGTAAATCCACTCGCGTGTTACAATGATGTGGTCGAAGTAGTAGTTGGTCTCAACATCACCAATGTTGAATACAAAGGCACCTGCTAAGTAAGCAGCACCTTCGAGTGAGTTAACAAACTCAGGAACAAATGTACCGGTAACGGTCTTCCAGTCAGTAGTTACATCAATATTGCCTGATACATTCTCACCAGCCCACTCACCATATATGTCAATGAACTCAGTTGTTACAGACATTGTGGCAGGAGCATCAGCCTTAACCATAAATGAGTAGTTGTAAACATAACCACCGTTGTATGCCATAGGATAAGCAATCTCAGTATCATAGAGCTTGCCGGCCTTGTCGGTAACGACCTTCATAGCGTACTGGCTGTTCAGAGCACCCGGCTCGGTAATTTCAGGAGCAACCTCGTTTACACCGTAAGAAGCCCACATTGAGGTTGAACCCTGGTTGAAGTTGTAACCATCAATGTCAATAAGGTTGCCCTCAACCTCCGGCTCATCATCGTATGGAGCCTCGCCTACAACCTTAACACAGATGTTCTTGAGGAAGTAGTTGGCCTCGTTAGCCTTGTCAATTGACATATTGAATGCGATTGACTGGAACTGATCTGTTGCCTGTGAAGGAACGGTAACGGTCTTGTTGTATTCCTTCCAATCGTTGATGAAACCACGATTGCCGAAGAAATCCCAATGCTTGTAGTCACCAGGAAGTGCATGACACTGGCTCGGAATAAGAATACCGTTAGCATCTGGAACATACTCGCTGTCTGTTCTGTAGTTGAAGGAAATCTTCAGCTCTGTACCAGGAGCAACTGGCTCAGGAAGAACAATCCAGAACTGGCTGTCCCAATCGGTAGCCGCACCGGCAGCTGCGTTGATTGTAACTCTCTCCTTTGCAAACTGATACTCAATGTCACCATTGTTCTCTTTCTTTGCAAGCTTGAAGTCAAGGATATCCCAACCATCCTCCTCTTCGGTAAGCTTGGTAGGAATCTGCATGCATACGTTCTTGAAGTAGAAATCTACATCCTGAGACTTATCCTTTGAGAGGTTGAAAGCAATAGACTTGCCTACACCTGCAGTCTCGTTTGGAACGGTACCCTCCCATACGTAAGTCTGCCAATCAGTTTTGAATGAAGGGCTGCCGATAGCCATCCAATGCTTGTAATTACCCGGCTCAGCGTGCCACTGTGTGTCTGCGCTTGCTGCAACGCTTGACTTATAATCAAAGAATACCCTAACTTTTGTACCTACAGGCAAAGTCTCTGGGAATACAAAGAATACCTGGCTGTCCCAATCCTGTGCTGCTCCGGCAGCTGCGTTAACCTCGAATGACTCGGTCTCTACAACCTCCTGCTTGCCGGAAGCGTTCTCAGTCTTTACAATCTGGAAATCAACATTCTCCCAACCAGCAGCCTCAACTGTCTTAGGAGCCTCGTACATTACATAAACTCTCTTGAACATATAGTCAACCTCGTTGCCTCTGTCCTTTGAAAGGTTGAATGCGATAGACTTGAAGTTGCCGTTGCACTCGTTAGGAACAGTGAACATCTGATCGAAAGTCTTCCACTCTGTTGTAAATGCCGGGCTGCCGATAGCAGACCAGTGCAGATAGTTACCTGCGTCAGCGTGGCACTGTGTGTCTGCAGTTGCGGCAATGCTTGCCTTGTACTCAAAGAATACTCTCATCTTTGTGCCGTTAGGAACAGTCTCCGGAAGGACAATAAAGAACTGGCTGTCCCAATCCTGTGATGCGCCTGGCTTTGAGTTAACCTCAGCAAAGTTGTCGGTAGTTGAGATCATAGCACCATTGTTCTCCTTCTTTACGAGAGTGATAGCCAACTTCTCCCAACCCGGAGTGTACTCCAGCTTGGCAGCGCTCTCGATTGCAGGATTAGGATCTGCAGTCTCGGTAAGTGTTGTGTACCACTTTGTAAGATCTGACTGAGACTTGTCACCAAGCTTCATGATGTAAGCGCGGGCGCTACCAAGAGTGATGGCCTCTGAACGACGTGACGGAACCTGACTGAAATCAGTATCCTTGCCGTTTCCTACAAAGAATGTTGACTTGGTCGGCATCTCAGCGACATACCATACGGTATCTCCACTTACCTCATACGTCTGTGCTACAGCCTCGATTGGTTCGGCCTCGCCTTCAACATAGAAGTACACACCAGCCTGCTCGATAGCCCAGTCATAGACGGACTCATCGACCGTTACTTTTACCTCGGCGGTCTTTGATGCAGCGAACATCATCGTTGGCAACAACATCAAAGCACTGGCGAAGAGTAGTAATTTCTTCTTCATTTTAAAAGTTTTTAGTTGTTAATAATAAGGTTATTTTACTCTTTTTCTTTTAATTACACACAATATCTAACGTCATAGAGACGAGCCTGAACACAATCAGTCACGTCTAACGACTCCATTTCGCCAACAAATGTATGCACAATACTTTAAATGAGCAAAAAAAACAGCGATTATTTTTACTGCCAGGAAAGAACGATTTTTTCCAAAACAGCCAAATTTAACATTAATTAACCGAAATAGCGAGATAACTTTTCAACAGGTTGGAAAACCCAATGCCATCAATAAGCGATAGACACCTTATTATATAGCGTCATTTTCCTTTGAGAATACCCTTTATTCCATGCAGTTTGTTCAGGGCCTCAATCGGGGTGAGGTTGTCAATATCCACGCTAAGGATATCATCGCGTATCTGGCACAGGACTGGGTCATCAAGCTGGAAGAAACTCATCTGGAGCCCCTCGCGATGACCGGCTATCACGGCTGTTGGCTTGGAAATGTTCTTCTCACCGGCCGACGCCTCCATCTCGGAAAGGATATCGGCAGCTCTGCGCACTATGCTGGCCGGCATACCGGCCATCTCGGCTACGTGAATACCAAATGAGTGCTCGCTGCCTCCAGGAATAAGTTTTCTCAAGAAAAGCACTTTGCCGTCAACCTCACGGACCGATACGTTGAAATTCCGGATACGGCTGAAGCTTGAGGCCATATCGTTCAGCTCGTGGTAATGGGTGGCGAACAGTGTACGCGCTCTGGCCTTAGGCTGCTCGTGCAGATACTCCACAATTGCCCATGCTATTGATATGCCATCGTATGTGGATGTACCACGACCCAACTCATCAAACAGAACCAGACTGCGTGGAGACACATTATTCAATATGCCGGCAGCCTCTGTCATCTCAACCATAAACGTTGACTCACCTGCCGATATGTTGTCGCTGGCACCAACACGGGTGAATATCTTGTCAACCACACCCACACGGGCACTGTCAGCCGGAACGTACGAGCCCATCTGAGCCATAAGCGTTATGAGTGCGGTCTGCCTGAGCAACGCTGACTTTCCGGCCATATTCGGTCCGGTTATTATCAGTATCTGCTGATTGTCCGTATCCACCCTCAAATCGTTCGATATATAGTCCTCGCCCGGCGGCAGCATAGCCTCTATTACCGGATGACGTCCTGAGCGGATGTCAAGCACATTGCTGTCATCCACAACCGGACGGATATACTTACGGTCCCTGGCAAGAATGGCAAACGAGATCAGGCAGTCAATCTGCGCGACCGCTACGGCATCGGCCTGTATAGCCTGAATATATGGCAGTATTGCCTGGGTAAGCTCTGCGAAAAGCTTGTTCTCAATGGCCAGTATCTTATCCTCCGCGCCCAGGATCGTCTCCTCATACTCCTTCAGCTCCTGAGTGATATAGCGCTCCGCATTCACAAGCGTCTGCTTACGGATCCAAGTGTCAGGCACCTTATCCTTAAAGGTATTGCGCACCTCCAGATAGTAGCCGAATACATTGTTATATGCCACTTTCAGACTGCTGATGCCGGTAGCCTCAATCTCGCGCTGCTGTATGCGCATCAGGTAATCCTTTCCGTTATGCGAAATCCCGCGCAGACGGTCAAGCTCCTCACTCACACCGTCTGCAATCACACCGCCCTTGCTTGCCACAATGGGTACATCGGGCCTCAGCTCACGTGCAATTCTGTCACGAAGCTCCTCGCACAGGTCAATACGCTCACCAAGCGATCTAAGGCCATCGCTGTCCGAGGCAACGCACGCCTCACGGATACCTACAAGACTCTGAAGGGCCATACGCAGGGATAGGACCTCACGTGGATTGATCCTTCCGGTAGCTGCCTTTGACACCAGACGCTCCAGATCGCCAGTCTGACGCAGGGAGTCACGAACGGCATCGCAGGTATCAGGGTCGCGGAAGAGATAGTCAACTACGTCAAGACGCGCATTGATGGCACTCACATCCTTCAAGGGAAACAACAACCAACGGCGCAGAAGCCTTCCACCCATAGGAGAAGAGGTGTTGTCCATAACCTTCAGCAGTGAGACACCGTCCTCACTCATACTGTCTATCAGCTCCAGATTCCTTATGGTAAAACGGTCCAGACGCACGAAACGCTCCTCGTCTATGGCCTTCAGCGTATTGATATGGCCTATATTGGTGTGCATCGTCTGCACAAGGTATTCCAGTATGACACCGGCTGCGATCTTTCCGTTCCGCAGGTGGTCAACGCCAAAGCCCTTCATATTGCGGACCTTGAAGTGCGAGTTAAGCTTGTCTTTGGCAAATGTCTCGGTGAAACACCAGTCATCCATCTGGTGGATATAGAACTTACTGCCGAAACTCTCCTCAAAAAGCTGGCGTCGGCCGTGCTCAATGAGAGTCTCCTTCGGCGAGAAATTAGCCAACAGTTTCTCTATATGGTCCGGAGTGCCCTCGGCAGTGAGAAACTCGCCTGTGGATATATCAAGAAAGGCCACACCCCACGCGCCCTTGCCAAAATGAACGGCTGCCAGGAAATTGTTCTCCTTGTTCTTCAGAACCGTGTCATTCATCGCCACACCCGGTGTGACAAGCTCGGTAATGCCACGCTTTACAAGGGTCTTTGTAAGTTTGGGATCCTCCAGCTGGTCGCAGATAGCCACCCGGCGGCCTGCGCGTATCAGCTTGGGCAGATACACATCAAGAGCGTGATGCGGAAATCCGGCCATCTCCAGAGCCTGTACTCCCTGCTTGCCGTTAGAGCGACGTGTAAGAGTGATGCCCAGAATCTCTGACGCCTCAACGGCATCGCTTGCGTATGTCTCATAAAAATCGCCGCAACGGAATAACAGCAAGGCATCGGGGTTCTTGGCCTTAAGGTCATAGAACTGCCTCATCATAGGAGTCTCGGCGGGATTGCTTACTGGCATCTCTCAGTCTTTTTTCAGTGATTGGCTTTCCTCTTCCTGAATAGGAAAATATTGAAACCTATGAATATGACGGCCAATACACCCAGCGTTATGAATGTGGCGTTCAGCCCGTGAGGCGCATAGCCCAGCAGCAACAGGATTGGGAATCCCATTATCATTGCCGGAATATTCTGCAATACCAGATTGTTGGCTGCGGGAGTCTCATAGCGGACGTCTATCTCGCGAAGCAGAATCATGCCGTTGCTGGCGGTTCCGGTAAGCATTCCGAACATTGCGAAGAAACCCTGATACTCATAGCCCGGGTAAATCCTGCGGCAGACAGCCTTGACATAGAAGAATGTCACTATCGCGCCAAGCACACAGACTACAGTAAGCGGCAATGCTATCACCTTAAGGTTCTCGAAATTGATGGCCGCTGTTCCAGCCACGATCATAACATCGAAACATATACCGCTGATGCGGTTCAGAAGGAAATCATTCAGATACTCACGATGCATGATGTTAGCCTTGCGCAGCCACTTCAATATTGAGCGTACCAGCGTTCCGAACAAAATACCCCAGAAGAAATTGAATCCATAGACCAGCGGCTTGAGTGTCTTCTCGCCGAAATTCCCCAGATCCAGACCACCGATGAGAGACATCAGAAGATAGACCATCAGATAGGTGAGCATCACTATGCAGAGCACAACAGTGAACTTATCCACCGATTCTGAGTGAGGCAGTTCATTGTGACTCTCATAATCACTGAGCTTATGTGTATCGACAACACCCTCGGAGTTCATTTTAAGCTTGCCCTTCTTGTTGAGCATATTCATATAGATTACACCTATCACACTGCCCACAATAAAACCGATGGCAGCTATGGAGAGGCCGAAATCAATACCGAAGAAACTGATACCCTGGTCTGCGGCTGTATTCTGATATATAGTGCCGAAGTTGAGTGCCTGACCTGGTCCCTGGCCGTAACCCATAGGCAGAAGAAGTCCGCCCGCATAGAATATATCGTGCCCGAGCTCAGGATTACGCCACCACAGGAACAACGGAATTGTAACCAGCAACCCCACCACACCTTGAATGATATAGGTGCTGGCAGTAAGAGTACCCGTCTCAATGACCGTAATGGTATTCGCCTTGCTGGACTTCTGCGGAGAGCGGAGCGACATAGCGATAAAGCCAAGCGCAAGGGTGTGATATGTGATTATCTCCATAAAATGCTTGTCAATAAAGCCGTCAACCGCAGGAATAACCTTTAGGATAAGCACTATCAATCCACCGATAAGCGCCGATGGAATGAGACTTCGCCTCATAAACCAAACCTTACGGCGAATGGTATTTCCAGCCACAATGGCAAGTGCAATCAGAAACAGCTGCAACAGGGTACTCCAGGTCTCAGGAGAATCGAACGCGGTAACCGCGGCATTTGCAGAGAGAAGCATATCATTCACATTTTTAGTAACTGAAATACAAAAATAGGTTTTTTTTCTGATATTTGTAATCAACTATTCAAAACTAACCAAAACTTATAATATGCGAAACTTAAAGTTCTTATTAGGATTCGTCCTGACCGGAATGGCGTGTCAGGCAGGTATGGCGCAGGATCTGAGGCTCAATGAGAAAGGTTATTACGAGACCCGTGGCGTCAATGTGATGATTTACAGCAATCCTTTCTCTGCCGCATTCTATGATGAGAAGCGCTCTGGAATAGACATTGTCCACCACGGAGTGCTGACAGTGACAAACGGCGGCGTGCGTATGACCGAGACTCCGGAGCAATGGGACCTTGTGCCGGAAATGAGCAGCCGCGATGTGAACGAGCAGACCGGAGAGGTAACAGTCAGGCTCAACTACAAAGAGTACGACTTCGACTCACAAATCAATGTAATTCCATCGGGCAAGGGTTTCAAGGTGACGGTATCTCTTGACAAGCCTCTCCCGAAGGAGCTTGAGGGCAAGGCCTGTTTCAATCTGGAGTTCCTGCCATCGGCCTACTGGAATCACGCCTATCTGGCAGACGGCAAGCCGTACTACTTTCCACGCTATGCCGGCCACGAGACCGAGACACGTCCTCTCAGCCAGAAGGCCCTGCAGGTAAACAACCTTATTACATCTGATGTACGCGGACGTAATGAGTTCTCCGCCGCCAAGCCTCTGATGGAAGCCAATAAGTTCGTTATGGCACCCGACGAGCCCACGCGTATGATTACCGTAACAAGCGATACCAGGATGCAGCTGTTTGACGGCCGCATTCTGGCACAGAACGGCTGGTTCGTACTTCACTCATATCTGCCGGCCGGCAAGAGCGGCAAGGTACTGGAGTGGCAGGTTGACCCCAACTCAGTATCAGACTGGGTAAGAGAGCCTGTAATAGGCTTCTCGCAGGTTGGCTACACCCCCACCCAGCACAAGGAAGCCATCATAGAGCTTGACCCTAACGGCAAGGCTCTTGAGACTGCAACCCTGTACCGCGTGCTGGAAGACGGCCAGTGCGTGGCCGCAAAGACCATCAGCCTGAATATGTGGGGCAACTACCTTCGCTACGATTATGCCAAGGCCGATTTCTCAGACATCACAGAGCCTGGCATCTACTATCTGCAGTATGGCAGTCAGAAGACCAACATCTTCCCGATAGGCAATGAGGTATATCAGCAGGTATGGTACCCTACTCTCGATGTGTGGTTCCCGGTACAGATGGACCATATGGCAGTAAAGGAGGGATATCGTGTATGGCACGGCGCTCCTCATCTTGACGATGTTGTCCAGGCCCCAATCAACACCCCACATTTTGATATGTTCCAGATGAGCGATCAATACGAGTCTCCATACACCGCTTTCCAGCACATTGACGGCTTTGACGAGGGTGCCTGGTTCGATGCCGGCGACTGGGATGTGGAGAGCGGCTCGCACGCGAGCGTGCTTATGAATATGGCCGCACTCTGGGATGAGTTCCACCCCGACCGTGACCAGACAATGGTTGACAACGAGAACCGCTATGTAAACATCCACTTCCCCGATGGCAAGCCCGACCTGCTGCAGCAGATGGCGCACGGCGTGAAGCCTCTTCTCTCCATGGTAGAGAAGATAGGACACGGATGCCGTGGCATCAACCACGCCACACTCTATCAGTACAACCGTCTGGACGAGCCAAGCACCATTACCGACAACAAGCGCGGCACAGGCGATGAGCGCTGGCTCTTCACCTACAACCAGCGTGGTCTGGACCTGCAGTTCATCTCCGCTCTGGCGGCAACGGCAAGATGCATCAGGGAGCTTGACCCTGCCCTTTCAGAGCGTTGCCTGAAGGCAGCTCAGAAACTCTGGATTGACAACTCGTCAACACCTGTCGGCCAGGCCATCCAGCCACTTCTCCAGCTTTATCTGGCAACAGGAGACAAGAAGTATTTGGAAGGTGTGGAGGATGCTCTGCTGGCAAGTATGGCGGGCCGTGGCGGACGTGCCGCTACAAACAACCTGCAGCTTGCCCTGAAGGCCGCTCCCTATATGAGCAAGGGATTCGTTGAGAGACTGCGTCCGGCGGCAGAGGCCTTCAAGGCACAGATTGACCTTACCGCAGAGAGCAACCCATACGGTGTGAACGGTGTTTATGGCGGTGGATGGGGCAGCACAGGCTCTGTAGTAGGCCAGGGCATCAACTGCTACTACATCAACAAATACTTCCCCGATATCATCGGCAAGGACTACATCTACCGTTCTGCCGATTTCATCTATGGATGCCATCCCTACTCCAACCTCTCATTCGTGACCGGTGTAGGCGTTAAGCCAAAGAATGTGAACTACGGCAACAACCGTGCGGACTTCGCATTCATACCGGGAGCTCTGGTTCCCGGCCTGCTTCTGCTTCAGCCTGACTATATTGAGAACAAGGATGACTGGCCATTCTTCTGGGGCCAGAACGAGGCGACCATCGGCGGCAACTCATCGTACCTGCTCTTCGGCGCAATGCTCAGCAACATCTCCAGGTAATCAGTTTCTGACATACCAATAACAAAGCGGCCGCACCGGGGTTTTCCAGTGTGGCCGCTTGACTTATATCAATCGCTCAGGCGATTACCTCAGATACTTGACACCGTTCCTGATGATGATGCCCTGATAGTCTTCCGTAACAGGCAGACCATAGATATTGTACATCACGTCAGTATCAATGTGGTTGTCAACTGTAACAATCTCAACCGGGGTGATATCCTTGCGCTTGATGGTGCGGAATATGGTATAAGGCTCAAGGTCCTTGTTTACGGTAACAGTGCCCTTGGCACCCTTGATGGCGCCGCTCTCACCGTAGTTCTTCATATGGAACTCAATGCGGTTGCTGTAAACGTAAATCATCATAGCCTGGATAACCTTGGCATTCTTGGTATAGTTCTGCTGAATCCAGTCGCCCTCAATTGTGTTGTTGTAGTAACGCATACTGCCCAAGAACAGTGATACGAATGAAGGATCGGCATCCGACGGCTCAACCGGGTCAACCGGATCAACCTCCTCTGATACAGCCTCATACTGATAGATGCAGTTCTTATAGTCTGCACCGTTAAGTGTCAGAGTGGTGGCAGATGCTGAGAAATCATCAATCTTTGTACCCTTAACACGATACTTGCCGGCTCCAGTCATATCAACAATCTCGGTACCGAGTGCAGAATAACCCTCGCTGCTGTACTGGTGGATAACCAGATAATATGCGTTGTCCTTGAGCTCGGAGACCTTCTTTGCCACGAGATTCGCTGCGGTAGGATCCTCTATCTCGAACCAGTAGCCGTGGCCCTGCTCACCGCCATAAACGGCATCGGTCTTGAAGTTGTAGCCGAAGTCCGCGCCTACCGACATATTATATGTAGTACCGCCGGCAATAACCGATGTGCTGAATCTGTCCTCGCCATCCTCCTTTACAATTTTAGCCTCCTGCCTGTTTGCGGCGTCAAGCATTGCGATTCTTGAGGTTGAGCTGTCCCAGCCAAGATACTTACCGTTGGCAAAACCCTTCATATAGTACTTGTAGCTGCTGCCCTCCTGAGGCTCTGAGCTGGTCTTTCCCTCAACATACTGATAAACGCACTTGCCGAAATCTGCAGCCGGAAGGGAGAGAGACTCCACGGATGAGCTCATACCGCTTACTGCGATGCCCTCCAGACGGAACTTTCCGGCATTGTCAGTATTCTTCAGACTGTTGCTGAGTGCCATATAACCATTATAGTTCTGGATGATTACATAGTACTTGCCTGCCTCTGGCTCTGCGACCTTGGTAGCGGCAAGAGTCTCTGCCGCAGGATCGGCAATCTCGAACCAGTAACCGCTGTTCTGCTCACCGCTGCCTGCGCTTCCTGACTTGAAGTTGAAGCCGGTTCCGGCTGACAGATAATAGCTTGAGTTGTTGTAAGAGATGGTGGTGGTAAGCAGTGAGCCGTTGGTGACTACAGACACAGGCTGTTTGTCAGCCTCATCTGCCAGACCGATGTTGGAGTTTGAGGTCGGAACTACTGCCAGATACTTGGCAACGCCGTCCACAATGGTCTTGAGATAGAATGCGGACTCCACTACTGGCTCCGGCTCCGGCTCAACATAACCCTGAACGGTGCCGTTCACGTGATTCTCATCGAATGAGGAGATCACCTTGCCGTTAACATCATATCTTGTAACACGCTGTGAGGTCTTCTCGCGGATATATGCCTTGTCGCCACCGTGATCGTGACCGTAAAGCATAATCAGGTTAGGATACTGGGAAAGGGCAGCCTTCAGCTCCTTGGCGCCAGACTCGCTCTTGGTCTCATTCTGACCCTTGTTGGCGGCAGAGATAGAGTTGCTGTCTCCGAACGGGATATGGACAAGGAAGAACAGGGTCTTGTCAGGATCATCGGCATAAAGGCTTGCAATCTTCTTGCTGACCCACTCAACAGACTCCTTTGAGTAGTAATAGTTCTCGTTTGACTTGAACAGATACTTGGCGGTGTTCAGAACAACGAAGTCGAAACCACCTACCTCGTAATGGTAAGCAGCCAGCAGTTTCATATCCTTGGAGCCATTTTTTACGGTCTCATAGAAGCACTCATCCGGAGCAAGCTCACCTACATCTTCTGACATTGGCTCAGTATAATAATCGGCGGAGTTCCATCCCTTTACCTTGTCGTCTCCATAGCCTGCGGCATCGTACTCGTGATTACCGCTTGCATAGATTACCGGAGTGGGAGCTCCCTCTGGGAATGCACCGCGTGTGGCTTTCTCAAGCAGTGTTCTGGCCTTCTTCCAGTGTCTCTCGGTAGGAGCGGTTACCTGGCTGGTGTAGTCACCGCCAAGAAGCATCAGGTCTATTGTCTCCTCCTGGCCCATCTTGGTCAATGTCGTGTTGATTGTTCCACGAAGACGTACCTTGCTGGTACTCTCACAATCAATCATGTCGTACTCGGTGTGAAGGTCGCTCAGACAGGCAATTGTCATGAGCAGGGAATCCTCACCCTCGGACTGCTGGGCCTTGGATGGAAGCATCCATAAAGATGCCACAAGAGCCAGACTTAAACAGCGTAGCATTTTTCTCATAAGCTTTGTATTTAAAATTAATAAACTATAATTACGGTTTAGAAACGCAAATGTAAGCGAAGTTCACAATAATGCCAAGCAAATCCGCAAAAAACCGCAGATGATATTCTGTTGTTTACGTCATGACAGAGTCAAGGCTGCTACGGAATTGCTAATTGGTAGTCTTCAAGTTGCCTGCGCGTGTTCTCCGTGGGGTATCCGTTATGCCTTCGTTTTGCCTTTGCCGCGCCTTGACCATTTCACCGATGTTTTTCCGCTCAAAAACGGAGCCAGAGCGAACAACAAGCGAACAACAAAACGGACGTTTATTCAAGTAAATTCCGCTCCGCCCCAGAAAATTGCTAACTTTGCTGAAAACATTTCAATATAAGATATGAGACATCTTGCACTGACAATCATTGCGGCGGCTGCCGTTTGTCTGGGCGCAAAGGCCCAGAGGATGCCGGGAAGGGTGAGCTTTCCCGAAGGCTCCTATTCCCCTGTGACCAATATCAACCGTAACGGGTTCCCCAGGGTACTTCAGGACGGCAGTGTAATGTTCCAGACAAATGCGCCGGCTGCCAGTAACGTGCAGATTGACCTTGGAGGCAGAAAGTACGATATGGTCAAAGGCGACAACGGCGTATGGAGCGTGACTACAGCAACGCAGGTGCCGGGCTTCCATTATTATTCGCTGATAGTTGACGAAGTGTCGGTCAGCGACCCGGCCAGCTACACCTTCTACGGATGCAGCCGCGTGTCGAGCGCCATTGAGATCCGCGAGGACGGCTGCGACGACTTCGAGGTGCAGGACGTTCCGCACGGTCAGGTGCGCACGCTGAGCTACTATTCCAATCTTGAAAAGGCCTGGCGTCCGATATGCGTCTATACTCCTGCCGGTTACGACGAAGGCAACAAGCGTTATCCTGTCGTATATATACAGCATGGCGGTGGCGAGGACCACACCGGATGGATGGCTCAGGGACGCGTTGCCAACATTCTGGACAACCTGATTGCCCAGGGCAAGGCCGTGCCTATGATTGTGGTGAGCCCCAACAGCAACATCACCCGTACCTCTGGCGGAATGGGCGGATACAGCCGCACAGGAATGAAGCCTTATCTTGAAGAGATGGCGATGGAGATTATTCCGTTCATTGACAAGACATTCCGGACCAAGGCCGATGCGAGACACCGCGCTATGTGCGGCCTTTCAATGGGAGGCGGTCAGTCATTCTACATCGGCCTGAACAGCCCTCAGCTCTTTGCCAACGTAGGAATCTTCTCAACCGGAATGTTCGGCGGCATTCAGCAGGCCAAAGAACTGGATTTGGAAAACGAGGTGCCCGGAATATTGTCTGAAACCGAAAAATTCAACAGTCAGTTTGACCATTTTTACATGACCTGCGGTGAGCAGGACCCCAGAATTGAGCATACCCGCAAAATGGCTGCCAAGATGCAGGCTGCCGGCATTGATGTAGAGTTTGAGTCATTCCCCGGAGACCACGAGTGGCAACCGTGGCGCAAATCGCTGCATGCATTTGCGCAGAAGCTGTTCAAATAACCAATCCCGACAGTCCGGATGTGGAGTAAGATAGCGCCGCGTGTATGAAGTATCTGATAATAGCCATATTGTTCATAGGAATTGTTTTGGTGCTGGTGCCTAACATTTTGTTTGTGGCACTTAGAATAATCTCTACAATTTTCCGCTTTAGGATACCATACAGGCCATTTGGCATAGTAGCGGCAGGACTATTCCTGGCATCGGCATTGACGCTTACCTATGGGTACGGCATAGGCAGATTCAGGTACGAGGTGAGAAGCTGGGAGTTTGCGGACGCATCTGTCCCCGAGGCGTTCAACGGATACAGGATTGTCCACATATCCGATATTCACAGCGGAGGCTGGATAGGCCATGAGCGCAGATTGCAGAGAATAATCGATGAAATCAGCGAAATCGGTCCTGATCTGATATGCTTTACAGGCGACCTTGTCGATATCAGTCCGGACGAGGCTTTAAAGCTGGCTCCCGTTCTCAAGACACTGAACGCGCCGGATGGAGTAATATCCGTCCTTGGCAATCACGACTATATTCCATACAACCGGAGTATCAGTGAGGGTGAGCGTTCACAGTTAATAGAAAAACTTACATTCATAGAGCGCGACACACTTGGTTGGATACTTTTGATGAACCAGAATGCAATCATTCGCAAAGGGGGCGACAGCATAGCCATCATAGGAACGGAGAACCAGAGTATGGGCATTCACAATGTGGTGCAGAGAGGGGATTTACCAAAAGCAATGGAGGGTACTGACGGTATGATGCGCATTCTGCTCACGCATGACCCGACCCACTGGCACGGTCAGGTTACAGGCAAGACCGACATCCCGCTCACGCTGTCCGGACACACTCACGCCATGCAGTTCCGCATTGCCAGATTCACTCCATCACGCTGGCTTTTTCCTGAATATGCCGGCCTTTACACCGATGGAGCGCGGCAGCTTTATGTGAACATCGGACTGGGCGGCTCAATGCCGGTACGCATCGGCGCCACTCCCGAGATTACCGTACTCACGCTGAAGCGATGACCTTGCGATGAAATAAAACGCGATATTCCATTGCCAGCAGTGCGCCTTTATATAACTTTGCAATTAAATTGCATAGTAAGAACAAAAATAAAATCATAATCAGAGATGGAGTACAATTTCAGAGAGATTGAGCAGAAGTGGCAGAAGAGATGGGCCGAGAATGGCACATACACAGTAAAGGAGGATGAGTCACGTCCTAAATACTATGTTCTCAACATGTTCCCGTATCCGTCGGGCGCCGGCCTGCACGTAGGTCACCCGTTAGGCTACATAGCATCGGATATCTACGCACGCTACAAGCGTCAGTGCGGCTTCAATGTGCTGAACCCTATGGGATACGATGCATACGGACTTCCGGCAGAGCAGTACGCCATCCAGACCGGACAGCATCCGGCCATCACAACAAGCCAGAACATCAACCGCTACCGCGAGCAGCTTGACAAGATAGGTTTCTCATTCGACTGGAACCGCGAGGTACGCACCTGCGAGCCCGGCTACTACCATTGGACGCAGTGGGCATTCCAGAAAATGTTCGGCAGCTATTACGACTATGACCTGCGGAAGGCACAGCCTATTGAAAAGCTGATAAGCCATTTCCAGGAGAATGGCACAGAGGGTATCAATGCCGCACAGAGCGAGGAGCTGACATTCACCGCCGCAGAGTGGAACGCATATAGTGAGAAGGAGCAGTCTGACATACTTATGAACTACCGCATAGCCTATCAGGGCGAGACGATGGTGAACTGGTGCCAGGGACTCGGCACGGTGCTTGCCAACGACGAGGTTGTTGAGGGTGTGTCTGTCCGTGGAGGCTTCCCTGTAGAGCAGAAGAAAATGCGTCAGTGGTGTCTGCGCGTATCGGCATACTCACAGCGTCTGCTTGACGGTCTTGACACAATAGACTGGTCTGAGTCCATCAAGGAGACACAGCGCAACTGGATAGGCCGCTCAGAGGGTACCGAGATGGTGTTCAAGGTAAAGGACAGTGACTTCACCTTCACTATATTCACCACCCGCGCCGACACCATCTTCGGTGTTACGTTTATGGTGCTGGCACCAGAGAGCGAGCTTGTATCCACACTCACCACAGCGGCACAGAAGGCAGAGGTTGACGCATACGTTGACCGTGTAAGGAAGCGCACTGAGCGCGAGCGCATTGCAGACCGCAAGGTTACTGGCGTGTTCAGCGGCTCTTACGCCATCAATCCTCTCACAGGCGAGGATGTTCCAATATGGATAAGCGATTATGTCCTGGCCGGCTACGGTACCGGCGCCATTATGGCTGTTCCGGCACACGACAGCCGCGACTATGCGTTTGCCAGGCATTTCGGACTTGAGATACGTCCGCTCATCGAGGGTTGCGATGTATCGGAGCAGAGCTTCGATGCCAAGGAGGGTATCATGATGAACTCGCCTAGACCGGACCAGATCCGCCAGGGTGGTCTGGTGCTCAACGGACTTACCGTAAAGGAGGCAATAGCCGCCACAAAGAAATATGTCAAGGAGAACCGCTTAGGCAATATTAAGGTGAACTACCGTCTGCGCGACGCAATCTTCAGCCGTCAGCGCTACTGGGGCGAGCCGTTCCCTGTATATTACGACAATGGCATTCCAAAGATGGTTCCAGAGAGCTGCCTGCCGCTTGAGTTGCCTGAGATAAGCGAGTACAAGCCTACTGAGACCGGAGAGCCGCCACTCGGACATGCCGTCAAGTGGGCTTTCGACACCCGGAGCAACACTATCGTTGACAAGAGCCTGATTGACAACAAGACCATATTCCCGCTTGAGCTCAACACAATGCCTGGTTTCGCAGGCTCATCGGCATACTATCTGCGCTATATGGACCCGCACGACAACCAGGGTCTGGTAAGCGCGGCTGCCGACAGCTACTGGAAGTGCGTTGACCTGTATCTTGGAGGCTCGGAGCATGCCACAGGCCACCTGATTTACTCACGCTTCTGGAACAAGTTCCTGCACGACCTGGGCTACAGCGTTGTGGAGGAGCCGTTCAGCAAGCTCATCAACCAGGGTATGATTCAGGGACGCAGCAACTTTGTATATCGCATAAAGGACACCAACACATTCGTATCACTCGGCCTTAAAGAGCAGTACGACACCACTCCCATCCACGTAGATGTGAACATTGTAAGCAACGACATTCTTGATGTTGAGGCATTCAAGGCCTGGAGACCGGAGTACAATACAGCAGAGTTCATCCTTGAGGATGGCAAATATGTGTGCGGCTGGGCTGTGGAGAAGATGAGCAAGTCTATGTTCAATGTGGTGAATCCTGACGTTGTGACTGAGAAGTACGGTGCCGACACTCTGCGTATGTATGAGATGTTCCTTGGCCCGCTTGAGCAGTCAAAGCCCTGGGATACCAACGGCATTGACGGCTGCCACCGCTTCATCCGCAAGATGTGGAACCTGTTCACCGACAAGGACGGCAACCTGAGCGTGTCTGATGCAGAGCCCACAAAGGATGAGCTGAAATCAATACACAAGCTTATCAAGAAGGTTACCGAGGATATTGAGAACTTCTCATACAACACATCAATCAGCGCGTTTATGATTTGCGTTAACGAGCTATCATCACTCAAGTGCTGCAACAGAGAGGTTCTTGGCATACTGGTACGACTTATCGCACCATTCGCACCACACATTGCCGAAGAGCTTTGGGAGGCTCTGGGACATACCACAAGCGTATGCGACTCTGAGTGGCCTGAGTTCAATGAGGAATACCTCAAGGAGAACAGCATCACCTACTCCATCTCATTCAACGGCAAGACCCGTTTTACAATGGACTTCCCGCTCGATGCCACCCCGGAGCAGATACAACAGGCTGTCCTTGCCAATGAGAAGGCACAAAGCTACATTGACGGAAAGGATATCCGTAAGGTGATTGTGGTTCCGAAGAAGATTGTGAACATTGTTCTCTGAATTGTATAAGTTATGGCAACTGAACTGAAGAAAAAATTCATTCACGAGTTCAATGACTATCTTGCCATAGCTGTGGGACTCGCGCTATATGCGCTCAGCTGGACAACGCTTATGCTGCCTTACGGTATTACAACCGGAGGTGTGACCGGTGTGTCTGCCATTATATTTTACGCCACCGGCTTTGAGATGCAGATAAGCTATCTGCTTATCAACAGCGTGTTCCTGATATTCGCACTAAAGATTCTTGGCTGGCGTTTCTGTGCCAAAACCGTCTATGCGGTACTCCTGCTCACAATATTCCTGAAGGTGGGACAGATATTTATGTCCGACGGCAATGGCGGGTTCAAGCTGATCCTGGGTGAGGGTCAGAACTTTATGGCCTGCGTTGTGGGCGCCATACTCTGTGGCATAGGCGTGGGAATGTGCTTTGCGGCCAATGGCAGTACAGGAGGCACTGATATCATAGCCGCCATAGTGAACAAATACCGCGATGTTTCTTTAGGAAGGGTTATCCTTTTTATAGATATCCTTATCATTGGAAGCACCTATTTTGTATTCCACGATATTACCAGAATGTTATTCGGTTATGTCACTATGATGATAATGAGCGCATCACTGGATTTTTACGTGAACAGTGCCCGTCAGTCCATTCAGATACTTATCTTCTCATACAAATACGAGGAACTGGCCAATTACATCAATCAGGAGATACACCGTGGAGTGACCGTGCTTAATGGCATGGGATGGTACAGCAAGCAGGAAAGCCACGTGCTTGTGGTGCTTGTGCGAAAGCCCGACGCCACCAACATTCTGAGAGCCATAAAACAAATTGACCCCAACGCTTTCATATCCATGAGCCGTGTTGTTGGAGTATATGGTCAGGGATTTGATAAAATAAAAGTAAAATGAGACTTGTATTTGCAACAAACAATGCCCATAAGCTCAATGAGGTGGCGGCAATTCTGGGTGATGGATTTGAGCTTCTGTCACTCGCTGACATAGGTTGTAATGAGGATATCCCCGAGACTTCAGATACACTTACCGGAAACGCCATTCAGAAGGCCCGCTACGTAAAGGAACACTATGGTCTGGACTGTTTTGCGGATGATACAGGCCTGGAGGTTGAGGCCCTTGACGGAGCTCCTGGTGTTCATTCGGCACGATACGCGGGAGACCACGACTCTGAGGCCAATATGACGAGACTTCTGAATGAGTTGAAAGACAAAAATAACCGCAACGCACAATTTCGTACGGTTATCGCGTTATTAATTGGTGAGGAGGAGCTTTTGTTCGAGGGCATAGTTAAAGGACATATCATCAAAGAGAGACAAGGTTGCGAGGGATTCGGATATGATCCGATATTCGTTCCCGACGGATACAGTGATTCTTTCGCGCAGTTGGGAATGGATGTCAAGAATAAGATCAGCCATAGGGCAAGAGCTACCGCCAAGCTTGTGGAATTTTTACAAAACAGATTATAAATGAGACTATCACGCTGCCTCTTACTATTTCTGACATCGTTTTGTCTGATTCAGCAGACAATATCCCAGACAATACCGGGAGAGTGGCGCGCATACCCGGCATTTCACGATGCCACTAAAAGTGTAAAGGCATTCTCCAGAATCTATGTTCTTAGTGACGGAGGGCTTTACAACTATACGCCAGATGACAACTCCATTCAGACTTACGACAAAGTAAGCACCCTCAGCGATAATCAGATTGCAGATATTGCATATTCTGCCAAAGAGAGAGCGATAGTCATTGGATACCTTAACGGAAATATAGACTTACTCTATGAGAATGATGATATCTACAATATCACCGACTTGTTGAACAGTGCGCTTCCAGATAAAAGAATCAATGAGGTAAAGGTAGCTGATAACACAGCGTATATCTCTACAAACTCTGGAATAGTATTGCTCAATATCTCAAAAAAGGAAATATCGGCCACTTACAGGTTCAATGGAAATGTCAGCTCCACCATACTATACGACAAAGAGCTTTTTTGCTGCACTACAACGGGAATATATAAGGGTAATTTGTCAGAGAACCTTCTTGACCCGTCCAAATGGACACGCATTGAGAGCAGGGGCATATTTCTAAGACTGTTCCCATTTGCAGACAGGATTGTAGTAAGCGTTAATGACAGAGGATTGTTCTTTATTGATTTGAACGGCAGGCTGGAGAGAATAGACAAAGGCGTTGAGCATGTTTGCGTGAATGATGGAAAACTGTTTGTATATAAGCAAGACACACTTTACATATACACTTCAAAAGATGCTGTCAACAAGTATTATGCAGGCAGTGTTGCTAAAAATGTATTGGTTGATGACGGTAATCTATGGATAAGTTGTGGGAAAGAGGGTCTTCAGAAATATCAGATAAAGGATGACAGACTTGTCATAACCAAGCCTCTTATTATTCCAGAGAGTCCGGTAAGGAACTATTTCAACTTTATGAATATGTCCTCTTCCGGAAAGCTTCTGGTCGCAGGAGGATCACTCAATTATTCAGGTGTTGACTATGAGGGCACATTGATGTCTTTCCAGGATAATAAGTGGTTTAATTTTCCTGACGACGGTATAGAGAATCAGACCGGACTCAAATATATTAATCTAACATCCATAGTAGAGGATCCTTCTGAGCCAGGACATTATTATGCAGGCTCGGCGCGTCACGGACTGTATGAGTACAGGAATAGTCAATTTGTCAAATTATATACTTTTGACAACAGTCCGCTCAAGACAATACTTCCAGATAATCCTAAACCTTATGAATTCGTCAGTGTGGATGGTCTGCAATATGATGATAAAGGTAATCTATGGATGCTCAACAATGAGGTTGACACTATTTTCAGAATAATAAAGTCTGATGGATCCTGGACCTCACTTTATTATCCGGAGATTGCTGGACTTCCTACATTCAAGTATATTCTCTTTGACTCTAATGGCCTTATCTGGACTGCGTCCACCAGATATAAGCCTGGCATATTCTGCACTGACATAAAAGGCACGTTTGAGGATCAGTCTGACGATGCCCATTCATTCTCAGGTGCATCATTCACAAATCAGGATGGTGTATCAGTTGTGGTGAATGACATATTCTTCATAACTGAGGACTACAGTGGAATAATGTGGATAGGAACAGATCAGGGCATTTTCACTCTGGATAATCCAAAATCCTTTGTCTCAGAAGACAAACATATATTTAAAAGAGTCAAAATACCCAGAAATGACGGTACAAATCAGGCTGACTACTTGCTTAGCGGTATATATACCACAGCTATCTGTATTGATCACGGAAACAGAAAATGGATAGGAACAATGAATAAGGGTATTTTCCTGGTTGACAAAGACGGAATAAACACCATTCATCATTTTACAAAAGACAATAGTCCGCTGATTTCAGATAATATTCTCGATATAGAGATAAATGGAGCCACTGGAGAGGTTTATATCGCAACGGATGAGGGTTTGGTCGTTTTTGGAGGAGATGCCTTTAGACCGGAGGAAAACCTTGATAAATCAAATGTCACTGTATTCCCTAATCCTGTCGCGCCTGAGCTTGACGGAAATATAACAGTGAAGGGTCTTACTCAAGACTGTACTGTTAAGATATTGAATACAGCTGGTAGAATTGTATATGAGGGAACATCACAAGGTGGCGGTTTCACCTGGAATTGCGGAAACGGCAAAAAAAGAGTACCGTCTGGCGTCTATTTCATTATGGCTGTAAACTCAGACGGATCATCCGGCATTGTCTCCAGAGTAACAATAATAAGATAATTATATTCTTTTTATTTAAATTCTTTGTTTATGTATATATCCTGTTGATATTGTTGATATTTTTAAATGTGATTGTTTTCAAAATCAATATTAATTGACCAACAGTTTAATGAACATATTAAAAGATTAATATTTAAGTTATTGTGTCGTTATTAACAATATGTTTATATTTTTGCGCACTCTTTTCATTTACTGATTTGATGTTGAAATCGCGTTAAGAATGTGTTTTGATTTTCTTACGATATGAACTGTTGTTTTCCAAACATACATTGTTTGGGAATTTAATTTGGATAACCAATTTTAATGGTGTTTTTTTAGTCTGTACTTATAAACATATCGCAGCATATTATTTAAACACTAATTTTACATTTATGAACAGTTTTAATGCTGTTTGTTGATAAAATGAGGTAGAATATATGAGAAAACTGAATATGGATGAGCTGGAACGTATGAGTTGTTCCGAGTTCAGGAAAAGTAATAAATTGCCTGTAATTGTAGTTCTTGATAATGTAAGGAGTCTGTATAATATAGGTTCAGTGTTCAGGACATCGGATGCTTTCAGAATAGAGAGAATAATATTGTGCGGAATTACTGCTACTCCTGAGAATTCATTGACAGAGATACACAAGACTGCGTTAGGTGCTGAGGATACTGTTGATTGGATTTATTATCAGAATACTGAGGATGCTTTGAATTCAGTAAAAGAAGAGGGATATATACCAGTTGCCATTGAGCAGGTTTGTGACAGCGTGAAACTTGGTACTCTTGAGATAACAAAAGGAAAGTATGCCTTGTTTTTCGGTAATGAGGTAAAAGGTGTGAGCCAGAGTGTAGTAGATAAATGTGATTTTGCAATAGAGATACCTCAATATGGAACAAAACACTCATTGAATGTATCAGTATCGGCAGGTATAGTTCTTTGGGAATTTGTAAGACAGTTGAGAGAGTTGCTTGAGTCTTAAGGTATTATCTCAAGCATATCGTTGTCAATGAGGTAAATAATCTCCTCTATGTCCGCGTCGGCGCCTGTCGGGTCATATTCTTTTTTCAAGGTGGCTCCAAAGAGTGCTGCGAAAGCCTGATAAAATCCTGCCTTGAATTTTCCAATAAAAGCGTTTATTAGCTCGTAGCTGGTTTGATTGCACTCTCTGTCTATAAGTTTTATCAGCATTTTGCCTTGTGAGAGTGTCAATTTCTTCATTATAGGAAAATACTGGTCCCAGACACCTTTTTCCACATCATCAAGATGTTTTTTTCTGGCCTCATCATCCGGAAGTGTCTGCAGGTAGAGATATGTCTCAACCAATATTCCTTTAATTTCCTTTGAATACGGATATGTCTTCAGCACGTCCCTGATAAGTTTATCGTATTTTCTCTGTTTTCTTTTATTTGAGAAATATTTTCTTCCATAAATATTCACCTCCATAAGCTGGAAGGAGGGTATGGTATCACCCTTATATACCTCAGACAGGGCAAAGAAAATATCCTTCTGCCTTTTGTCATCAATATCGGCCCGGATGCTCCCGGTTGACAGCATCAGACCTGCCATTATAAGAATGATTATTCTTTTCATTGTCGCAAAAGTATCAAACTATTCTGATACATAAATCTTATTTAACAGAGTTTATACAAGTTGATGTAGTATAATTCCTACATTTGTAAAAAATCAAATACTATGAGGAACTTTTTACTTAAATGCGTTGTCGTATGTCTCATTCTTGCTTTTGATGCTCCACTGCTGGCAGACACACTGCAAAATGACTTAATAGATGATTCAGCCTGGGAACAGGCGGTGAGTCAGATTTTTCAGGATGAGGATATATCTTCTGCCGCCGGCTCAGCTCTTTATGATTACCTTTACGAATTATATGAGAATCCTATAGATATTAACTCCGCCTCGGCTCAGCAGTTGTCCGCTTTTCCGTTTATCAGCCAGGATCAGATAGAGGAGATACAGGCATATATCTACCTGCACGGAAATATGAAGTCTCTTGGAGAGTTGATGCTTATTCCGGGACTTGACTATTATTCCAGAACTCTCTTGTCATTGTTTGTCTATGCTGGCGACGGTGTAAGACATAGTGGCAGGCCGGTAAGTCTAAGGCAGTTTTCCCGTCAGAGCCATAGTGAGATACTTACTCACATTGATATTCCGTTATACCAGCGCTCAGGATTCAGATATCACTCGCCTTCTGAGTTGGAGCGATACCCGAACAGAAGTTATTTAGGTACTTCACTGCAGCATAATCTACGGTATTCATTTAACTGGAATGAAAAGATTAAGGCCGGATTTTCGGCTGATAAGGATGCAGGTGAGGTCTTTCTGGGTGGTAAGCCTCCAGTATTTGATTTCTTGTCCGGTTATATTCAGTTATGTGATATCAAATGGCTTGAGAATCTTGTGACAGGCAATATAAAGGCATCATTCGGCAGAGGACTTATATTGAATTCAGGCTTCGGTATGGGCAAGGGGATTATGCTTAGCAACCTTGACAGACAAGTGTCAGGTATTAGACCACACTCTTCTACCAGTGAGACGGGATATCTGACCGGTGTCGGAGCCACAATGAAAGCAGGTTGTCTCTCTTTATCGGTATTGTCATCATATACCAGGCTTGATGCGACACTGAAAGATGATACTATGATTACCTCATTCAAGGAAGACGGTTACCATCGCACACCGCTTGAATATTCCAGAAAAGGCAATACACACGAGACTCTGGCGGCTTTTCACGCAGGATGGAGAAACAATGGTATAGTACTTGGCGCTACCTTTTTGATGAACCGTTATGATAAGTCTATAAGACTGGACGAGACCATCAGCCCGATACCGGTACTTTCTGGTGTATGGTTCTGGAATGCCTCTCTTGATTATTCCATCAGACGGTCAGCATTCTGTTTTTACGGTGAGACAGCAATCTGTGACAACCTGTCAATGGCTACAATCAATACACTGAGTTTCAGGATTTCAGACAAATACAACCTGATGTTATTATACAGGAACTATAGTTCAAGATACAACGCTTTTCACGGGAATAGTATGGCAGAAGGCGAGTTACGTAATGAGAGCGGCCTCTATACGGGAATCAGTGGCAGTATTCATGGACTTAATGCTTCCGTCTATTTGGATTTGTCTCATTTTCCGGAAGCACGGTATGGTGTCTCAGAGGCTTCAAAGGGGTTCGATACCCAGGTTCAGCTTGAGTATAGTCCTCGAGACGGATCCGATGATATTGTTTTCAGATACCGCCTTAAAGACAAACAAGAAGACTGTAAGTCAATGAATGGTATAGCAGATACATATACTGGCAGGATAAGGCTTCAATGGACACATACTTTTACAAAATCAGTCACACTACAGTCTCAGTTGAGTTTTGTTCACTACTATTCTCCGGACAAAGGATTTGAGAAAGGAGTAGCTCTTGGTGAAGTGCTGTCTGTGGCAGGCAAAAAAGGAAAACTGTCGGGCTCAATATCACTGAATGGCTTTTATACGGATAGCTATGACACGTCTATATCTGTATATGAGCGTGGCTTGCTCTATTCTTTCAACTTCATTACATTATACGGAAAGGGTATGCGCGGCTCACTTATGCTCAAGTATAAACTCACGCCAGGAATATATGCGATACTGAAATTCGGCAGCTCGCTCTATTTTGACCGCGATGTCATCAGCTCATCACAGCAGCAGATAGACTCCAGTCACAAGGAGGACATCTCCTTGCAGCTTAGAGCCAGATTCTGACAATATCAGGCTTTCTTATCAAGCGGAAGTACGTGCTTTATCTGGCGGAAACGGTTTTTATAGCCGTGTACAAGCAACCAGATACCAATAGCTACGAACGGGATGCTGAGAATCTGTCCCATATCAATTGGCAATCCCTCTTCCCACGGTGACTGTACCTCTTTTGTAAATTCCACAAAGAATCTGAATAGGAATATTGCGGTCAGGCAGAAACCCATGTAGAAACCTGTGCCAACCAGGTTTTTGTTCTTTTTGTAGATAAGTGAGATGATGATGAATATCAAAAGATATGCAATGGCCTCATAAAGCTGTGACGGGTGACGTGGGAAATCCTCGCCAAGCTGCTCAAACACGAATCCCCAGTCTGTACCAGTGGCTTTGCCAATAATCTCGGAGTTCATAAGGTTTCCAAGACGAATGCAGCACGCAGTGAGTGGGGTGGCCACACATACCAGGTCAAGAGTTGTCAGAAGGCGCACTTTGTATTTGCGGCAATAGAGCAGAATGCCGATGAATATTCCTATGGTGCCTCCGTGGCTGGCCAGTCCCCGGTATCCTGTAAGATGCCATCCGCCTCCCTCCGTAAAACTGATAGGAAGAAGCATCTCAATAAAGTGTCTGAAGCTGCCGAAGTAGTACTCAGGCTCATAGAAGATACAGTGTCCCAGACGTGAGCCTATGAGAATGCTGAAGAAACAGTAGATGAACAGCGGCTCAAACCTCTCGTTGTCTATCTTCATATCCTTGTAGTATTTCCTTACAAGGAGATATGCGGCCAAAAGGCCGACTACCCACATAAGTGAATAGTATCTGAGAGGAATGCCAAGGAACCTGCAAAGCTCTATGTCAGGGTTCCACAGTATGTATGACAATGTGAATGGCATATATAAATTATACGTTGAATCTGAAATGCATTATGTCACCGTCCTGCACCACGTAATCCTTTCCCTCCACGAACAGTTTGCCGGCATCTCTTACAGCCGCCTCACTGCCAAGCTCAATATAATCGTCGTATTTAATCACCTCGGCGCGTATGAATCCCTTCTCAAAATCGGTGTGGATAACACCGGCGCACTGCGGAGCTTTCCATCCCTTACGGTATGTCCAGGCCTTCACCTCCATAGGACCAGCGGTGATGAATGTCTCAAGATTAAGCAGGCTGAATGCCGATTTCACAAGTCTGGACACTCCCGACTCCTCAAGTCCAAGTTCCTCCAGGAACATCTGGCGGTCTTCGTATGATTCCAGCTCGGCAATCTCAGACTCTGTCTTGGCTGCTATGATGAGCAGCTCGGCATCCTCGTCCTTTATGGCCTCGCGAACCTTTTCTGTGTATTGGTTGCCGCTGATGACACTTCCTTCGTCAACATTGCAGACATAAAGCACGGGTTTTGATGTTAGAAGGAACTGCTCGTCGGCTATTTTCTGGTCATCTTTTGAGTCAAAATGTACTGTACGTGCCGATTTTCCCTGAATAAGCGCCTCGCGGAATGCCGTAAGTACCTGAAAAGTCTGTTTTGCGGCCTTGTCTCCTGCCGCAGCCTGTTTCTGTATCTTCTGCAATCTGGTGTCGATGCTCTCCAGATCCTTAATCTGAAGCTCAAGGTCTATTATCTCCTTGTCTCGTACGGGATCAACGCTTCCGTCAACGTGTGTGACGTTGTCATCATCAAAGCAGCGCAGAACATGTATTATGGCATCGCATTCACGGATATTGCCCAGAAAACGGTTCCCGAGTCCCTCGCCTTTGCTGGCTCCTTTAACAAGACCGGCTATATCAACAATCTCTACTGTAGCAGGAACTATCCGGCCTGGGTTCACAATCTCCGCCAGTTTATTCAGACGCTCGTCGGGAACTGTTATGGTGCCTACATTTGGCTCGATTGTACAGAATGGGAAATTCGCTGCCTGTGCCTTTGCTGAGGAGAGACAATTGAAAAGAGTGGATTTTCCTACGTTTGGAAGTCCTACAATACCGCATTGAAGTGCCATTTTCTATCTATTTCTATTTGCGTTTCAAAATTAGTGAATTTTACCGGTTTTTTGAATTCAAAACTGATTCTTAGTGTGCCTCCAGCCAGTTATTGCCCCATCCGCAGTCTGCCAGCAGCCTTACGGACATCGGATATGCGTTCTGCATCTCCTCCATAACGATGGTGCTTACCAGGTTCTCCTCGCCCGGAACCACATTGAAGTTTAACTCATCGTGAACCTGAAGAATCATTTGCGAGCGCGCCCCGGACTCTTTCAGACGTCTGCTTATTCTTACCATCGCACATTTTATGATATCAGCCGCACTGCCCTGAATAGGCGCGTTCACAGCATTCCGTTCCGCATATCCTCTTACTGTGGCGTTATGCGATGTTATGTCAGGAAGGTATCTTTTCCTATGCATCAGTGTCTCAATATATCCTTTCCGGCGGGCATCCTCAATCTGTCGGTTGATATAGTCGCGTATTCCGGGATATGTCTTGAAATAGTTTTCTATCAGTTCTTTCGCCTCAGTTCTGCTTACCTTCATCCTTTCGGCCAGACCGAAGGCAGATATGCCGTAAATGATGCCGAAGTTTGCTGTCTTGGCTTTTGCACGCTCTGATTTCGTAACCTCTTCTACCGGTTTGTGGAAAATCTTGGCGGCTGTGGCGGCGTGAATGTCCTCTCCTTTGGCAAAATCCTCAAGCATATTGGCATCTCCGCTCAGATGTGCCATAATACGCAACTCTATTTGTGAGTAGTCCGCAGAGAAGAACTTGCATCCCGGATCGGGAATGAAGGCTTTCCTGACCTCTTTTCCATCCTCATCCCTGACAGGAATGTTCTGCAGGTTTGGGTTGCTTGAGCTGAGCCTTCCTGTGGCGGTTACTGTCTGGTTGAACGATGTGTGAATCTTTCCTGTCTGTGTGCTGACAATTGCGGGGAGTGCGTCAACGTAGGTTCCTGTTAGTTTTTTCAGCCCCCTGTATTGAAGTATTTTCTCTACCACAGGGCTCTTGTCACGTAAACCCTCAAGCACTTCCTCGGATGTTACATATTGTCCGCTCTTTGTCTTCTTTGCCTTGTCGGAGAGTCTCAGCTTGTCGAAAAGCACCTCTCCCACTTGCTTTGGTGACAGAATATTGAAACTGAATCCAACCTCCTGGAATATCTCCTGCTCTAAGGCCAGCATTCTGTCTGTAAACAAGCGGCTGCTCTCCTGCAAGGCTTTCGGGTCAATGCGCGCGCCACATCTTTCCATATCGGCCAATACTCCTGTCAGTGGCATCTCTATCTCGTTAAACAGTTGCCAGGTGCCGTCTTTATTAAGCATATCACTCAAGAGTGGCTCAAGTTTGAGAGACAAGACTGCCTTATGTCCTGAAATCCTGCTGACTTTATCCATATCAGGTGTGAAAAACAGCATGCCTTCGGTTTGCGGCTGCTCATCGTTGTCCGGTATGGTCTCTTTCAATATGGTCTCTGATAGGAATTCCAGACTATGCTTCTGTTCCGGTTGGAGTACATAGTGGGCGACCATTGTATCGAATGAGGTTCCTTTTATGGTAATGCCCAATCCTGCAAGTGCCAGGATAGCCGGTTTGATGTTATGTGAGATTTTCAAAATGCTCTCATTCTCCATAATATCTCTGACTATGGAGCAGAATGTGGCACATTCGTCTTTGCTGTCCGGTTTTGGCAGATACCAGGCCGTATCAGGTGATGTTGCGAACCCTATTCCGGTTATTTCAGCAAAAACGGGATTGCCTTGGGTTGTGTCAATCTGGAATGCTATTTTTCCGGCCTTTTCGCAAGCTTTGGTAAATGATAATGTATCTTGCTTGTTATCAATGATTTTAATGGCCAGCTCAACGGGTCTTACCTCGCTGAGATTCTCATTTTTGAAATTTCCCGTACCATCCTGCGTAAATATGTCAAAGATATTGGCCTGAAAACCCTCGGGTGTCTGATCTGCCGGAGTCTTTTGTGTGTCATCATCATACTCGCGCATAATTCTTCCAAGAAGTCCTTTCATCTCAAGTTCTTCAAGAATTTTGCGAAGCTTACCAAGATCAGGTGTCTGCCTCTTGAGTGATTCCATATCAAGCTCAATAGGAACGTCGGTTCTTATTGTCGCAAGCATTTTGCTGAATTTTATTTTTCCGGCATTTTCCTCAACCTTCTCCTTCAGCGCACCCTTCAGTTTGTCTGTGTTCTCAAGAAGGTTCTCAATGCTTCCAAAATCGGCAATCAGTTTTTGTGCAGTCTTTGGTCCTACCCCCGGACATCCAGGAATGTTGTCGGCACTGTCGCCCATCAATCCAAGAAGATCGATAATCTGGGATGTATTCTCTATGCCATACTTTTCCAGTACCGCCGCGGTATCCATTACCTCATATCCTTTATCTCCGTATTTTGGACGATAAATCCGGGCTTTTTCAGTTACAAGCTGACAATAATCCTTATCCGGAGTAAGCATATAGGTATCGATCTCTTTCTTGTCGGCCTGTTTTGAGAGAGTACCTATTACATCGTCTGCCTCAAATCCCTCAACCTCGAGTATTGGTATATTGAATGCACGGATAATTTCTTTAATAACAGGTACGGATTCCCTGATTACCTCTGGTGTCTCTTGCCGCTGTGCCTTGTATTCATCGTACAGCTTATGGCGGAATGTACCTCCCGCAGGATCAAATGCTATTCCTATGTGTGTTGGATTTTCCTTCCCTAGAATCTCCATCAGAGTATTGACGAATCCTAAAATTGCCGATGTATTCACACCTTTTGAGTTGATTCGTGGTGTTTTTATCATAGCATAATATGCCCGGAAAATCAGGGCGTATGCGTCTAGCAAGAACAATTTTTCCATAAATATTCTATTTCGAAAGATATTCCTATCAGTGTGTAAAGATAATAATTTTCCATTCAGGATAGGTGTTCAGTAGGGTCTATCCCGTTTTTTCATTAATTTTGCATCCACAAATTATTGAAATGGACGTAGAGTTGTACAAATCGGTCGTAGAGCCTGTGGAATCTGAGCTGAGCGAGTTTAAGCGTCATTTCCACGGACTGTTTGTTACGAATGACTCATTCGTACGTCCGTTGCTCGATATGCTGAGCCGCAAAGAGGGAAAAATGCTTCGTCCTTTGCTTGTGCTGCTCACTGGTAAGTATTTCGGATTTCCTACCACAAGACTGTACAATCTGGCCTCTTCTTTGGAATTGCTTCATACCTCGTCATTGATTCACGATGATATAGTGGACAACAGTATGTTGCGGAGGGGCGAGCCATCTGTCAATGCCGTTTACGACAATAAGATAGCTGTGCTGTTGGGTGATTATGTAGTGGCTATGTCCTTGTCGGAGATGTATGCTACCGGGGTTGTCCGCAATTTCGGATTTTTTTCTGAGTTGTCCAGGACTCTTTCCTCCGGTGAGATTACGCAATTGTTCATCAGGTCAGCCGAGGATTTGTCTGAAGAGAGTTATGTGGACATCATTACCAGAAAAACCGCTTGTCTTTTCTCTTGTTGTGCAAGACTGGCTTCCATCACTTGTGGCGCTTCTGACGAGTTGTCTGACCAGTTCGCTTCGTTTGGCAAGTATGCCGGCATCTGTTTTCAGATAAAGGATGACATTTTTGATTATTTCGATTCACCCGAGACTGGAAAACCATCGGGTAACGACCTGTCTGAGGGAAAGATAACGCTGCCAGCCATTTATGCCATAAGAAATTCCTCTGATGACTGGTCTCAGATGGTACGTGATATCCGTAGTTGTACGGCTACTCCCGACCAGTTACGCACAGTGGCTGCTTTCACCGTTGAGAACGGCGGTATTGAGTATGCTGAGGATTGCATGATGCAATACAAAGAAAAGGCACTCGCGTGCCTTCCGTCTGATATGCCTTCAGGACTCAGAAAAGCCTTTGAAAGCTATCTGTTGCTGATTGTCAACAGGAATTCCTAAAGTGAGCAACTCTCTCCCGTCACCTTTGAGATGATAGTTGATGCCAGTCTGCTGGCACCAATCCTGAACAGGGATTTGTCTATCCATTCCTCGCCAAGAACTGTTTTTGCTATCGCATAGTACAATAGCGCATCCTCTATTGTGCTTATACCTCCTGCGGCCTTGATACCAATCTTTCTGTCGTTTTCATCGTTGTATTCCTTAATGGCCTGACACATTACGTAGAAGGCCTCAGGAGTAGCTCCTACGGGTTCTTTTCCTGTAGATGTCTTGATGAAGTCAGCGCCGGCATACATAGCCATAATAGCAGCTTTCTTTACGTTGCGCAAATTACCCAACGCACCCGTTTCCAGAATTACTTTCAATGTGTTTTCTCCGCAAACTTCCCTGATCTCGCCTATCTCATCGGCGATATATTCGTAATCTCCTGATAGGAACCTACCTACAGGCTGTACTATGTCAATTTCCTCTGCACCATCGTGTATGGCCATTGCCGTCTCGGCTATCTTTATCTCTGTGGGAGTCTGTGAGGATGGGAACCCGCCACTTACGCATGCCACGCTGATACCGTCTATCTCCAGCGCCTTGCTGACTGTCTCTGCAAAGCATGGGTAAACGCATATTGCCGCAAATGATGGAATCTCCGGGTTTTTATCAAAGAAATCATTTACTTTTTCTGTAAGTGCAAGTATGCTCTCCTCGCTGTCGGTGGTTTTGAGCGACGTATAGTCAAGGCTGCCAATTATTTTAAGAAGCTCGTTTGTTCCATATTTGTCAATCTGCTTCTTTATGGCGTTAATTGCCTTTTCAACGCCTTTTTCATCAACATTAAGATTGTACTTTGAGAAAGCCTCGCTGTACCTGTCTGTCTGATTCTCGTAATTTTCGCTGTATTCCATTATTCCTTGTTTTTAGTATCCATTGTTATAGTAACCGGGCCATCGTTGATCAGCGCAACCTTCATATCCGCCCCAAATACGCCTTTTTGTACCTTTATGCCACTCTCTTTCTCTACTGTCTGGCAAAACAGCTCATACATTGGTTTTGAGAATTCCGGTTTTGAGGCCTTAATGTAAGAGGGTCTGTTTCCCTTTTTTGTCTGAGCCATCAGTGTAAATTGGCTGATAATCATCAATTCGCCTTTAATATCCTTTACAGAGAGGTTCATAACCCCGTTTTCATCGTCAAATACCCGCAAGTTTGATATCTTGCCCGCAAGCCATTCCGCGTCTTCCTGAGTGTCGGCATCTTCTATGCCCACAAGTATCATCAGTCCCTTGCCAATTCCTGAGACAGTTGTGCCACCGACGGTTACGCTGCATTCCAATACTCGTTGAATAACTACTCTCATACAGTCTCCTTATGAAAATGCCTGAACACCTTATCTGCCTTGCTTTTACCTATCACTTCAGCCAGCTCTTCTATCTCAGCCTCAGATATTCGCTTGACACTCTTGAATTTAAGTAACATCTCACTGGCAGTCTTGTCACCGATTCCCTCTATCTCATTCAGTTCTGATTGTGTCTGTCTTTTGCTTCTTTTCCTTTTATGGAAAGATATAGCCACCCGGTGAACCTCATCCTGCATCTGCTCCAAAAGCCGGAACAATTCACTATCTGGCCTCACACCTACCTCTGCTTGTGGGAATCCATATAGAAGACCAGATGTCCTGTGGTGTCCGTTCTTTACCAATCCTGCAATTCCTATATTGATATTCAGTGCGTTAACCACTTCTTTGGCAACGGTCATCTGCCCTTTTCCTCCATCAACTATTATCAGATCCGGCATTTTGCCATCCTCATTCAGAATTCTGGTGTATCTTCTTGTCAGAACCTCATTCATTGAGCCGTAATCATCTCCTCCCGCATCACTCTTTATATTATAGAGCCTGTACTCTTTTCTTGCCGGTTTGGCTTTCTCATATACTACACAAGCTGCTACCGCATCTGTTCCCTGTATGTGTGAGTTGTCAAAGCACTCAATTCTCATCGGTAGTCTTTCCAGTCCAAGCAGATTCTGAAGCTCTTTCAGAAGCCTTACCTGCTTTTGCTCGGGATTCAGTTTGTCGCTTCTCTTCAATCTGTCAGCACGATACTGTCTCACGTTTAACTGAGAGAGTGTAAGAAGCTTTTTCTTCTCTCCCCTTTGCGGAACAGTCCAGGTAATACCCTCAATATCTGTGTCTGGCATAAATGGAAGTACAATTTCCCTCGCGTTGCTATTATAGCGCTCTCTCATCTCCACTATGGCATTCATTATCAAATCATTCACATCCTCGTCCAATTTGTTCTTGAATTCAAATGTGAATGCCTGATTAATACATCCTTCAGTAACGTGCATATAGTTGACGAATACGGTTCCATCAGCATCCTGCTCACCGCTGAATACATCGATAGGCTCGTTTACGTCTGCAATTACCAGACTTTTCTCTCTAAAGGCCGAGAGCACCGATATTTTTTCCTTTATCTTCTGTGCCTCCTCAAATTTCAACTCTGCGGCCAGAACTCTCATTCTTTCCTTTAATTGTTGGATGAGAAGGGTCGATTTACCTTTAAGAATCTGCCTTATCTCATCTATTTGTATCTGGTACTTTATTTTTGATTCCGCGCCTATGCAGGGAGCGTTGCAATTCTTAATCTGATATTCAAGACAATCGCGGTATTTACCTTTTTCTATTTCTTTCTCAACGATGTCCTGTCTGCAGCTCCTTATACTATAAAGTTTTTTAAAAAGCTCCAAAAGTGCGTTAAGTGTAGATACGTGGCTGTAAGGTCCATAGTATTCCGATCCATTCCTGATTATATTACGGGTTTTGAATACTCTTGGAAAATCCTCTTTCGTTATACAGATTGACGGGTAAGTTTTGTCATCTTTAAGCAATATATTGTATCGCGGCTTGTATTTCTTAATAAGATTGTTCTCAAGAAGCAATGCATCCCACTCTGTATTTACTACCACGTATTTAATATCTCTTATCTTGCTTACCAGAATCCTTGTCTTAGCTGATATCTGATCTTTGTTAAAGTATGAGCTTACGCGTCTTTTTAAATTCTTGGCTTTTCCTACATAAATTACTTTACCGGTATCATCTAAATACTGGTAGCAACCTGGTGTCTCAGGGAGATTGTTTACTATCCCCTTGATGTGCTCACGATATGTCGTCTTTTCTCCTTCCAATTTTAAATGTCAAGCTCATCCATTTCTATCAGACTGTATATCTCAACATCCTCAGGAAATCTTTCCCTGGAGTTGAAATTGGTAAGCTCTATGATGAAGTTTGCCATAACTTTCCTCGGATTGAACTGGCTGACCATCTTGCAGGCTGCGCTCGATGTTCCTCCTGTCGCAAGAAGGTCGTCGTGTACAAGCACTACATCGTTCTCGTTTATTGAGTCTTTGTGCATCTCAATGCGGTCGAATCCGTACTCTTTCTTGTATTCTATGCTGACCTTCTCGTATGGCAGCTTTCCGGGCTTTCTGATAGGAACAAATCCCGCACCTAATTTTTCTGCAAGAATCGCGCCCACTACAAAACCTCTGGATTCTATTCCACAAACCTTTGTAATTCCTTTGTCCTTGTAGTATTCGTATATAGTATCTACAATTTCCCTTAAATCCTCAGGTACCATAAACCAGGAGGTAACATCTTTAAATTGTACACCTGTCATCGGATAGTCTGGGATGTTCCGAAGATCTTTCAATAATGATTGTCTGCTCATCTTATGTTGTTGTTATTAATTAGCGGTTATTTGAAATTGTTCCACGTGAAACATTATCTGTTCAGCAATACCAAAAGGACATTGATGTCGCTTGGCGATACCCCTGGAATACGGCTTGCCTGCGCCAGTGTCTCTGGGTCTATCCTGCAGAGCTTTTGTCTGGCCTCTGTGGAAAGAGACTGTAGCGATGCATAGTCAAACCGTCCTTTGATTTTAATATTCTCAAGACGCACCATCTTGTCTGCTATCAGTCTTTCCCTTTCTATGTATCCACTATACTTCATGCGTATCTCAGCCGCCTCAATGATCTCCTCGCGTCTCTCTTCCTCAATCTTGTCAAGTTCCTTTTCCAAAGCCTTGATGTATGGCGCTATGTTCTTAAGAGTGATTTGCGGCCGGTTTATCAAGTCCGTCAGCCTGCAGCCTTCTCTGAGCGGAGTCGTATTCAGCTGCTCAAGCGAGTCGTTGATCAGGGCCGGCTTTATTGAATAGTTCTGCGCAAATTCAATGAGCTTGTCAATGGCATTGCGTTTGGATACCATTCTACGGTATCTCTCTTCTGAGGCCAGTCCTATTTTGTATGCTTTCTCTGTAAGACGGATGTCCGCATCGTCCTGTCTGAGCAGAATCCTGAACTCGGCTCTTGAGGTAAACATCCTATAGGGCTCGTCAACACCTTTTGTAATAAGGTCGTCTATTAGTACACCTATATATGATTCATCTCGTCCAAGAATCAGAGGCTCTTCTCCCCGGCTTCCCAATGACGCGTTGATTCCGGCTATAAGTCCTTGACCACCAGCCTCTTCGTATCCTGTGGTGCCGTTTACCTGACCGGCCATATAGAGTCCTTTTATCACTTTTGACTCAAGGCTGGCATTCAGCTGGGTAGGGTCAAAGTAATCATATTCAATAGCATATCCGGGCCTATATACAACAAGGTCCTTGAATGCCGGTATCTCCTTCAACGCCTTGATTTGCACATCCATAGGCATTGATGAGGAGAAGCCGTTCAGGTACATCTCGTTGGTGTTCTCGCCCTCCGGCTCCAGAAACAGCTGATGCTTGTCCTTATCAGGGAATGTGAACAGCTTTGTCTCTATACTCGGGCAATAACGTGGGCCGATGCTTTTTATCTGCCCATTGTACAGGGGTGAGTCGGCAAGTGCGGAACGCAGTATATTGTGGGCATTCTCATTAGTGAAACAGGTCCAGCAGCACATCTGTCGCAAGTTGCGCTCGGAGTGCATAAATGAGAAGCGATGGAAGTCATCCTCACCGTCCTGTCTCTCCATCTGCGTGAAGTCAACACTGCGGGAGTCTATCCTTACCGGTGTTCCGGTCTTCATTCTGCCCTGCCTTATTCCGTGTCTTGCTATAGATTCCGTCAACCCGTATGAGGCCGGTTCCGATATGCGTCCGCCTGGCATTGTGACGTGCCCTATGTGCATCAGGCCATTTAGGAATGTTCCGGTGGTTAATACAACGCTTCTTGCTTGAAACTCAGCACCTTGCAATGTCTTGACCCCTTGCACCCTACCCTCTTTGACCACCATTTCGGTCACTGTATCCTGCCAGATGTTAAGGTTGTCCAGATTCTCCAGAACGTGCCTCCAGTTTTGTACGAACTTTGCCCTGTCGCATTGTGCGCGCGGGCTCCACATAGCAGGACCCTTCGAGCGGTTAAGTATGCGGAATTGTATTGATGATTGGTCGGTCACTAAGCCCATATAACCTCCCATCGCATCTATTTCTCTTACAATCTGTCCTTTGGCTATTCCGCCTATGGCCGGATTGCAACTCATCTGGCCGATTTTAGTCATATCTATGGTGATGAGGCAAGTCCGTGCTCCCATATTTGCGGCAGCAGCGGCAGCCTCGCATCCCGCGTGGCCTGCACCTATCACTATAACATCGTACCTGAAGTCCATATTCTATAATCAGAATCGATTCTTAACCTGAGTACAAAATTAAGGAAAAATAATCCGTCCTTCCCAATTATGGTCTTATAAGTAATAATAAAAAATCCCAGCTGCCGCATTTCCGGACAGCTGGGATTCATGAACTGACTTCAATGCCTCTAAAGCAGTTTTAGGGAAATCATAAACTCTCCCCTATTCAACCCGTTTCCCCAGATTCTGGCATATCCGGCGGAAAGCGTGGTCTTCATATGGGTAAACAGTACAAGCGGAATGTTCATCTGACCTCCTACGCTGATATAATTCGCCTTGTTCTGTCTCTCACTACCCCAGTAATCCGCCATCAGGTCATTCGCGAACAGGTTAAACTGGATGTAGTTGGGGTAACACTGCAGAGCTCCGAAATTATTCAGCCTGATAGGACTGAAGTTTATCTCGCCTGTAAACTTGGCATAGCTGTGGGCGCATATCTGGTCAATGGCTGCTCCTGGCATGGCATTCAAGGTCTTGTAGCGGTTCTCAGCTCCGTTGTCAACATAATTGTTGCGGAATCCGCCGAAATACTCATTGCCAAGAGTAGAGTTGCTGTCTCCGAAGTTCTGTCCTACTGTGCCCTTCAGCCAGAATGCATTGTGCCGGCCTACAGGAAGGCGGAATCCACGGTCGTAAGACAGGCTTACCGTGGGGAAAAACCTGCCGTTTGCAAGATATGTATAGGCATTGGCGCTGAATCTGTATCCTTGCTCGGCGCTTACGGCACCAAGAGTACCCCTAACCTTTCCGCCGCTTATGTACAGGCTCATAGTCTGGAACGACGTTATGTCATTGTCAACTGCAATCTCCTGATACAGCGGCAGTGCATCCATACCGCCATAATGTGCCAGAGTGCCGCCCCAGCTCCATTGGAACGGAGGCTGCATGGTGCGCTTGGTCTCGTATGACAAAGACACGCTATATCCCTTGCGTGACGCGCGTCTTGGACCGAACAGGTCATAGAACGATGTCTCATTCCAGGTTGCCTTCAGCCTCCATTGCCAGTATTTAATCTCTGCAGAGGCGTGAAAACGGTTCTTCCAGTCATTGTTGCTCCAGGGCGATGTTCCAAGAAACAGATTGACAGAGCATAGCGAGAGCGGGTCATAGAACGACAGATGGTATCCAAGAACAGGCGTGACATTGTTCCACGATTTCCGGTCTGTGAATCCGCTTATGTCAGGATAGGCTCCCTGAAACCTCATTTCCCTAAGCGGTTTGTAAACCTTCACTGAATCGTAAACCTGGCCGAAGGAAATAGCCGGCAACTCATTTCCTACAGTAGAGATTTCAGCCAGCTGTGGATTGGCCAGATAGGCTTTTTGCCCAAGGAACTCAACATTTTGTGATAATATGACTCGTTTTTGTGAATTTAGGAATTTATTGTGGATTTGAGAATATAAAACGCTTACTTTTGTAAAAAGCAAAAAGAAATGACATCACTCATTCTAAAGCTTCTCCCGGCAATTGCCATGCTTTTCTGGGCTGCAAGAATACCCTCAGTGATGGTACACTTCCTGTATAATACAGCGCAGACAGAATCCATTCTTAACCCTATGGCCTTGCTTGCCTGCATAATTGTGCTGTTTGTGGCGCTTTTCGTTCTTTTGTTCAATATAGGCGACAAGCGTATATACAAATGGATGGACCACAGCATAAGCATAGATGTTCAGACCAGCTCGGCCATACGTAACGGGAACTTCTCGTCAACAAGGGCAGGGGAGTACCTGCTTGGAGTAAAGGAGCAGTTTGCCCCGGAGGTTTTCTTTGATATGGTATGCTACGTTCAGCTTTTCCTTGAGCTTAGGATTGAGAAGCAGAGCTATATGCTGCTTTGTCAGGCCGGTTTCGGGGGCGAGGCTATGGGAGTAACCCTTCAGGAGCATCAGGCCAAGAAGGCCGAGCTTGAAAGCCTTTCCAGGCGCATAGGAAAGACCGGTATGTGGGTACTCTCACCGCTCATTCAGGACAAAATATAGTTTTCATCATTTTTTTACTCTATTTGTGTAGTAATCTGGCATCAGTGGTGTCTAACGGTTGTAAGTTTTTTGAAAGATGCAAAACAAGGAGCAGCTATTTACGGAAATTGTGAACGGACATAAACGCACCATATATACCGTGTGCTATATGTTCTCTAATGACACAGCTGAGATTGAGGATCTTTTCCAGGAGATTCTCATAAAGATGTGGAGCGGTTTTGACACATTTCGTGGCGACAGCGACATCAACACCTGGATATGGAGGGTAAGTCTTAACACCTGCCTTAACTTTGACAGAAAGAAGAGACGCGGCGGCGAGCGTGTGGAATTGAGCGTCGACATCAATCCCTACACCGATACCGACGATGATGCCCTTCAGATAAAGCAGTTGCACAAACGCATCAACCAGCTTGGTTTTGTAGATCGCAGCATCATACTGCTGTGGCTGGAGAATATGAGCTACGATGAGATTGGCGCTATTGTAGGCATCAGTGCCAAGAATGTTTCCGTAAAACTTGTGCGCATCAAGGAGAGATTAAAACAGATGTAAGACATTAATCGTTATGACAATGGAGGATTTCACACTTTCGGCAGAGTTGGACCAGATGAGGTCGGAGTATGCCACACTGAAGAAAAAGCTCGATGAACAGGAGATAATAAATAGCAAGCTTATAGTAAATTCCGTAAAGACCAAAGTTGACTCGCTGGACAGGCACGAGAGATTTGAGTATGTTGCGTGTTCCTTCGCGGCGCTTCTCTCGCCGGTATATCACTATACGTTCAACGCATCCTGGTGGTTCTGTCTGGGTACGGTGGTGTTTATGCTTTTCTGCGGCTACAAAACCTGGCTTGAGCACCGTAATGTAAAGGCGTACGATGTCCGCTCCAAGGATATGCTCTCAGTGGCCAAAAACGTGCGCAAACTGCGTCAGGACTATACCAATTGGCTCAATGTGGCGTTGCCGCTGCTCGTGGTCTGGCTTGGCTGGCTCTTTGCCGAGCTGATGATGAACAATGACGATAAGAAATTCGTCATATTGATGGCCGGCAGCATCATTTGCGGCCTGTTGATAGGCGGCAGCATCGGCCTCTCAATGCGTCGTAAGGTAATCCGCACCTGCGATGAGATTATCGCCCAGATAGAGGAAAATTAGGGTAGGGCTCTACGGAGCCTACCCGTTATGAGGTTTTCCGCGTTTTTTGCCATAGTTACGCACTTTTCATTTCATTATTTGAAATGAATGCAACGAGGCTTCATTTCGTTCGTTTCAAATAATGAAACGAAACGAGCGTAACTATACCGGAGAAGTTGGAGTGCATGGCCACTATAAAACACAGGGGTTACTTTAGCGGTTACGCAAGCTTCGGACCTATGGTGTTACTTGATATCAACAGCATCACTCAGAGCGGCAAGCTGCGACAGCGAGGTTGACACTGCTATGGTTAGATGGCGTAAGAAAGGTGTTATAACAACGGTCCCGGTTACACATAGGTGTGGCCGGGACCGTTAATTTTGAATTCATATTGTGGTGAATCAGAGGGTCCTGTCCCTGCTGATTCAGTCAATTTAGAAGTTGTCTCTTACGCAACGGGCACAAGTTGATTTTTGTAAAAATTGGCCGCCTCCAAAGTCTGTCGTTAAGGTTCCCGACCCCCTATAATACCCTATTGCATATCTTTCCATATCCTTTTTATTGCCATTAAGTCCAAGCGACCAATATGTCCTTGTTACGTATCCAATACTGGTATTACCTTCATCCCAGAAATTCTTTGGCAGGAAATAGTACAAAAAACACATTTCTCTATTGTTTGGCAGTCTATATCCATCTGCACAATATGGATTACTGTTTATTGTGATGTTGCCATTTAGTGTTAATAAGTCAGTCTCTTCATAAGTCTTGGCATCTGCAGGCGCCAAAGCAATAAATGATTGTGGCAATCTGTTGTTTGTAACCATATCTTCTTGATTGTATATAAAATCCGTCAGTCGGTTTTCCCTATAATTGTCTTCGGACATATTACTCAGATCGAATTTAATATTCTTTGACGGATTGTATGTGCCGTTAATAGGAGTATTATCCTCATAAGTCACCTTTACATAAGGTTCGACTTCCACTTTAGGACTTGCATCTGCTGGCAGGCCCAGGTTACGGCAGCAGCGGATATGGAATCTGTTGCCTCCTGTAGCAGCTGTAGAACCCTGATAGTAATTAGCAAAGTAACTGACGCTGCCATATTCCTCAGCCCAAATAATAGTTGCTTGTCCTTTTCCACTTTCATTTTTACCGTTACTCGTCAGGTAGTGATAATGCCAGTTTGTTGAATTATAAGGGTAGTATTCCGCCTCTTTATCAATAGATACCTCTCCGGCCCAAATACCGGCAATCTGGCCAGTTGTTGCCATATACCAGCGTATCTCATTACCCTGTATTATGCCGTCGCCATTATTATCTCTGTTTCTTCGCATACACTGGTACGCATAGTAGTCATAATAGTGAGCGCGTCCATCATCTTGATCCATTCGGAAAGGAATATAATCCTCAGATGAATTCTCATGGCTCTCTGCAGTAAGGTTGAGATATGTGCTCCACTTCACAGTACTCGGTCGATCAGTTTCGGTATACCATTTATCGTTAGCAGGATCAAAAAGATCCCATTCTCTTACTGTGTTCAGTCTACCATTGGTAGTGCTGTTAATGTCGGGATACATCATATCGTATGTCTCATTTTTATACGTGGCGGCATAAACACATCGCCAGTTGTCCTTATCATCATCACGAACAGTATTCTCATCTACAGTCTCTACGCCCCAAGCCGTCTTTAGGTCAGCCTTTGTGGTGCTGTACAGAGTCTGAATTACGCGTTGCTTGATGGAGAGTGTGGAGCTGGTTACCATACTCTCCTTGTCGGAGCTCTCCTTGGTCGATGTGATTATGTGCATCTCGCGTGGCTTTACGTTAGGACCTGCAAACTGTTTCCAGAAGTCTTGCGGTGTAGAGCCGCCACGGGGATCTGCCTCGTAGTAGTTCTCGTTTACAAATACGGTAACAGCCATCTTGCCATCGCTGGTGAAGTAGTTGGTTTGGCCAGCCTCTTTCAAGCTTTTTTGCCTCTTCAGATATTCCACCAGTTCCACTACCGTCATGGTAGGTGAGGTTGAGCCGGTGTAATTTGCTGTGTAATCGAAGGTATAATTGGAATCATAAGGTTTATATTCTCTTCTGTTCAGTTTATATGATCCGT
Source organism: uncultured Bacteroidales bacterium (assembly GCA_937898885.1). GTDB lineage: Bacteria > Bacteroidota > Bacteroidia > Bacteroidales > Bacteroidaceae > Colenecus. The sequence goes on from CALDKD010000071.1 coordinate 62,389, forward strand.
CATAGTTCCTTTCATTTACGCGGAACTCCACCCACTTGTAGTCGCAGGGGATGGGGACTTCTGTGCCTTTCCCTTCGGCGAACGGAGTATAGACGTACCAGGTGGTCAAATCCTTATCCACATTGTCTGCATAGAATGTGTGTACGAACGTCTCGTAGTGTGCATCGGCGTGGAAGTAGTTCTCCTTTGCCATGATTACTCTTCCTGTGGCTCCTGGAGCAGGCTCATTTGATGTGATTACCTCAACGCTGATGTCATCGACTCCCTTGATGGTTATGTTGTATGTGTATTCGGTATTGCGCTTAGTGTCGAAGTCGTTTTTGTCTGGTCCGAAGTTGCCAAGGTGTATCTTGTAGGTAAAGTCCGAGCTTAGTGTATAGCCGGTTGCTGAGACCATCTCGCCTTTGTTGTTGGCCTCTCCATAATACATATCTACTTCTCCCTCCAGTATCAGGTATGTGCCGTATTCCGGCGCGCAAACCCAGGCTCCGTTTCTGCCTGTTGATGTGTCCTTTGTCTGCTTCTCGCGGTCGGCATAGCTGGCTGCGGTGCTTTTTCCGGTTCTGTCGGCATAGTTCTCCATACTATAGAATGAGAAATTGTATGTCTTTTTGCCGCTGCTCGTGCCCTCGTGGAACACCCTCTGGTATGATGACGTGAAGTAGCTATCCTTAGCATCCTCAGACTTAGAGAATGATGTCTTGTCGTTGTCGCTGTCTTCGAACAGGTATGATGTCATTGGCAGGTTGACCACCTTCCATTGCCTCATGTTGAGGGTCTTGATTGTTGGCTTACCGCTTGATTCCGGGTCTGCGAATGTGATGTTGACGTTAATCTTGGCGTTCACCCTGTCAAGGCAAAGAAGTGCTTTGTTTCCAGTCACAGTATTTGAGTATGTTGTTCCTGCTGTGGTTTCCACAGAGCCGTCTGTTTTGATGTTTACGTTCTTGACCCAGCCTGACATAAGGAAGAATCCGTCGTTCGTAAGTGTCTTCTGCGCCAGTGTGGCGGTGAATTTCCTGATGTCGGCCTCGGTGCTTATCTTGCTGGTCAGTTTGTCCACGTCAATATTGTATGCTGCCTCGGATATGTTGGCAATGGCGTAGATGTTGCAGTTGCTGGCTGATACGCCTGGCAGTTTTATCTGCCCGTTCGTGCCACCAGACTCTGATTGCGAGTATGAGGAGACTTTTTCCGTGTATCCGGATGTAAGATAGTTTCCCTCGCTGTCGTAAACCGCCACATAGAAGTTATAGACCTTTCCCTCGTACTCAGGGCCGAGTGTCATCCTGGTAACCTGCAGGTCTCCAATGTTGGAAACGCAGAAGGGGATGCTCATCTCAACTGGGACTCCCTCCTCAAAGGTAGAGCCAGTGTTACTGACAATGGCCTCTCGCGCGCAGGAGGCGATAATAAATGATATGGTAGCTATCGTGAATAGAAAATGACTTTTCATAACAATCAAAATTACGTTAGTACGGAGATATGATTACTTGAATGTCGCGTCGCCGCCTCCCGGAATCCATTTTGCCGCATCGAGGTACAACGTCAGGCCCTCACTGCCGGTAAGCGAGTATATGTAGGTCTTGCCGGGCTCCCAGCTGCCGGTTGACAGTGTGGCCTCCTTGTATGACGTATAGTCATTGTTATTGCACAGCCTTATTTTTACGGGATATTTGGAAAGGTCCTGTGGCAGAAGGATGAACGGCTCGCCAATTACATAATCGCTGTCAACGAAATCTCCAGTACTGGGCTTGTTGCAGTAGGTTACGTCGGTAAGGTATGCAGGTGTTTCAGCTGGTGCAGGCGAAAGACTGGTCCAGCTGACTGTTCCACCGGATGTCAGAGTGGCGGTTCCGCTGGTGTGCACGCCTCTAATTTCGATTCTTGTTATGTCATCTTTTTCGTAGTCTCCGTTTATGATGCCTAATCTGAATATCACTGATGTTAGCGGGTGCTTGAAAAGAATTCCCGCCTCGATGGGGCCGCTCTTTATTTCCTTTGAGAAGTATCCTAAAAGAACGTCCTTCTGTCTCGTGGCGTCAAGAATATCATATCCGGATTTTTTCATATCATAGCTGAAACTGATTTTCTCATAGGTTGAGCTGAGCGATGATACGTTATCATTTCCGTTGGCGTATGCTAAGAACGTGTAGGTGTCTTTTTCAGGCTCAACCTCGGTATGGCCTCCTGTTCCGGGTGTCCAACTGCTTGTGTATCCTACAGTCTCACCGCCGGTATTAGTGAACATAGTGGAACCTTTGTAGCCGAAAACGGTAAAACTACTGATGCCGGTTGTACTCAATGCTATTGTGGATGTGTTGGTTGGGTTGTACAATGTACCCCTGGTGTCTGCCGATTCCATGCCTCCCAGTACGGGCTGATAGTTGATGCTCCACATTGGTTGGCTGTCCTGGGTGCGCTCGCACGATGTGGTTGTCAGCATCAGTGCCGCAGCTGCAACGTATATATATGAATGCCTTTTTCTCATTTTGTCAGAAATTTAGCGTGTCTCAATATTAGAAAATTATGGTTGAAGGGTCCTTCGTCCATGGGTCAATCTGCGGGTTGTATAGCAGTGACCACTTTATGTCTTCCGGAAGGAACATTCCACTGATGATTGTCTTGTGGTGTGTTTTGAAGGTTATGTCGCCACTGCTGTCCGCAAGCTTTGCGGAGCGTATCTTGCCGTCCTGATTGGTTATCCTGAACACGAGGTCATTAACATTGCTGGTACCTTGGCCCGGGTTGATGAAGAATGTGAATGTAAGTGATTTGCCGTTGGCAATCTTGACAGTTCCTCCTGTTGAGAACGTCATAGAGACGGTTTTTGTGGCGGCGGGGGTTCCAGTAGCGGCGGCTGTATGTCCTGATGGATCTCCATTATCGATGGAACTGTCAGACAGGTCAACTGTAAAATATCCGCTCAAGTTGTAATTTGCGGATTCCAGCTCAATGCTTTTGACATCGAAGTCGGCGACCATACTGTTCGTGATGGTGAACTGTATGGCGGTGGTAACTGGATAGAAGTCAAGAAACAAGCTGCTCTTGTCGTACGGCAGTTTCTCATAGTCAGACGGAGTAACGCCCGCGTGCTTGGCGGTCATCATCATATACTGCGCAAGGTTCGGGATAAGCGTATAGTTGCCGCTTCCATCCTTGCTGATATAGCCGGAAGCGGGAGTCTGGTCTTCGGAGATATAGCCTGTGAAGGTACCGCACGGCGAGGTTGAAGTGGTGGTGGTTACCCCAGAAGCGGGATATACACTATAGAATGTGTGCGCGCTGGAGCTGCCCCAGTGGAGAGTTTTCGCCAGCTCCGTTGCGGAGTTGTCGTTGTCTATTGTCGTATAGGAGTACCTGCCATCGGCAGTTCCGTCGGCTTGTACGGTGTAGTCGTAATAAGGCGTGGCTGTTCCGGCTTTATTTACGGTCTGATCGCTTAGTACCCTTACTTTGTCGCCGGACTCCCAGTCTATGCGCTCATATACTTTATGGTCAATGGTGGTGGTAACACCGGAATAGGCGGCCCTTGTCAGAGCTGATGACTGTGTCCTGGCACCAAACTGAATATTGTCGCCAGCATTCCATCCGGATGTGTTCTCCTTGCTGCAGCCTGCCACTGCAAGCAGACTCAGTACCACAGCCGTGGCGCTGAAAAATATATACTTTCTCATATTCATCCGCTTGTTACTCGAAACTGGTTTCCCAACTGAGGACATCTTGACAGAGGTTGCCGTCCTGAAAGGAGACCTCGTCAACCTGCTGGCCTACCGACCTGATTTGAGACTTGGCGACTACTGAGGCGCCGAGTATGGAGCCCTCTGTCTGAATCTCCATAACGGTCAGTTCTACGCCTGTGTATTCCTTCTTCTTTCCCACAGCCTTGTTGCTTGAAAGCATATATGTTTTGTTAATGTTCTTTGTTTTCAGAAACTTAACACAGAAACGGCGGTCTCTTGTGCGCGTATAAGTAAGGTAAAATGAAAGCGGATGCAAAGTTACTGTCATTTATGCTAATTAAAAAACAGACAAATAATTGATGCGACATTTAGATAAAAAAAAGTGAACAATTAATATATTGTTTTGACTGAAGGGATGGAATCCATCAGTGCGTTTTTATTTTGATGGCTTTCCAGTTGGATAGATGGCGAATTTGAGCTAATTTTGCAGTCTATAATATAAAAGGTTTAAACTTAACATTAATAACTTAAATTTCTATGTGGTTAGTTGATTCATCAATCGGACGTAAGGTAGTGATGAGCGTGACCGGTGCCGCTCTCATTCTGTTCCTGACATTCCACATGGCTATGAACTGCGCGGCTCTTTTCTCGGCCGACGCATACAATGCCGTATGTGAGTTTCTGGGAGCTAATTGGTATGCACTGGTGGGAACTGTAGGATTGGCCGTCCTTGTGCTGATTCACTTTATCTATGCTTTCTGGCTTACAATCCAGAACAGGAAGGCTCGTGGCGCACAGCGTTATGCTGTTACCGAGAAGCCTTCAACAGTAGAGTGGGCATCGCAGAACATGCTGGTTCTGGGTATCATTGTAGTAGTGGGCCTTGGCCTTCACCTGTTCAACTTCTGGTCAAAGATGCAGCTTCAGGAGCTTATCGGCTCAGAGGGCGCTGTCATCAACGGTCAGGTTGTTTCTCCTACCGATGGCGCTTACCTGATTCAATATACTTTCTCACAGTGGTACTATGTGGTGCTGTACTGCATCTGGCTTGGTGCTCTGTGGCTTCATCTTACTCACGGATTCTGGAGCGCAATCCAGACTCTGGGATGGAGCGGTAAGGTATGGCACAAGCGTTGGCAGGTTATCGGTAACATCTATGTTACCCTGCTGGTTCTTGGTTTTGCCAGTGTGATGTTCCTCTATTTCGGCAAGAGCCTGATGGCTTGATTATAAATCCGTAAAAAGCATTTATTATGGCAACGATTAATTCAAAGATTCCAGAAGGCCCGTTGGCTGAGAAATGGTCTAATTATAAGGCTCATCAGAAACTCGTCAATCCGGCAAACAAGCGTAAGCTCGATATCATAGTGGTCGGCTCAGGTCTGGCAGGCGCTTCTGCAGCCGCCACACTCGGTGACCTCGGTTTCAAGGTTAAGTGTTTCTGCATTCAGGACTCACCCCGTCGCGCTCACTCTATTGCGGCTCAGGGTGGTATCAATGCTGCTAAGAACTATCAGAACGACGGTGACTCCGTCTATCGTCTGTTCTACGATACTATAAAGGGCGGCGACTACCGCTCACGCGAGGCTAACGTATATCGTCTGGCTGAGGTATCAAACAACATCATTGACCAGTGCGTGGCACAGGGTGTTCCTTTCGCACGCGAGTACGGTGGCACACTGGCCAACCGCTCATTCGGTGGCGCTCAGGTATCACGAACATTCTATGCCCGCGGACAAACCGGTCAGCAGCTGCTTCTGGGTGCATACTCGGCATTGAGCTATCAGGTGCATCAGGGCAATGTTGAGCTGTTCACCCGTTGCGAGATGCTGGACCTTGTTCTGATTAAGGACGAGAACGGTCAGGAGCGTGCCCGTGGTATCATCTACCGCGACCTTGTAAGCGGCGAGATCAAGCGCTGCTCGGCACACGCTGTAGTAATAGGCACTGGTGGTTATGGCAACACCTACTTCCTGTCAACAAACGCTATGGGCTGTAACGGAAGCGCCGCCATGCAGTGCTACCGCAAGGGTGCCTGGTTCGCAAATCCGGCATTCGCACAGATTCACCCTACCTGTATACCTGTACACGGTGACAAGCAGTCAAAGCTTACTCTGATGTCTGAGTCTCTGCGTAACGATGGCCGTATCTGGGTTCCTAAGAAGCTGGAGGACGCCAAGAAACTTCAGGCCGGTACTCTGAATCCTAACGATATTCCCGATGAGGACCGCGATTTCTATCTGGAGCGTCGTTATCCGGCATTCGGTAACCTGGTTCCACGTGATGTGGCCAGCCGTGCCGCCAAGGAGCGTTGCGACAAGGGCTTTGGTGTGAACAACACCGGTCTTGCCGTATTCCTTGATTTCAAGTACGCCATACAGCGTCTGGGCAAGCAGGTTGTAGCCGACAAGTATGGCAACCTGTTTGATATGTACAAGGAGATCACAGATGTTGATCCGTATGAGAACCCGATGATGATATTCCCGGCTATCCACTATACAATGGGCGGTATCTGGGTTGACTACGAGCTTGAGACCTCTATTCCGGGTCTGTTCGCAATCGGTGAGTGCAACTTCTCAGACCACGGAGCTAACCGTCTGGGCGCATCTGCTCTTATGCAGGGTCTTGC
>CALDKD010000072.1 GCA_937898885.1 uncultured Bacteroidales bacterium
CGTCGTTCTCCTTGCTGTGGTTGCGGGCGAACGCGTCTATTGACACCACATACACTGGCTTCAGCGTGTAGTCATTACCCGCGGGAATCTGGCTCTGAATGAGATAGGTGGAGTAGAACAGGCAGCGGTCATCGAACCAGCCTTGCGGGCACACCTGCACCTCCACGTCAATGTACGAGCTGGCGTCAGAGTTATGCTGTCTGTATTACTTCAAGGTTGATAAGAGCTGCTTTTCATTCTGCATACCAAGTGCAGGGCATGTAATTCTTCAGTAATCCTCGGTCTTTTCTTGTATAAGACGGTAAAATGTTTTGACAAATGCCGGGTGGGGCAGTGAGCCTGTGCTGTGGTCCAGACGCTCGTTTCCTCAAGTTGTACTATATGACCTGTTTTGGTGGAAAAACAGACCTCAGAAGGCCGTTTTGCGACGAGGCCTCAAGTGAGTTCGGTTGAGGCCACAAACGAACGCAGTTGAGGCCTCAACGCAAAAGCCGTGAGGCCACGGACAAATAGGGGTGAGGTTACGGCTGTTTGCAGAGGTGGCCAGAAGGTGCAAAAACTGTGAGTCTGGAGGCTGTAATCACTGTTCGGAGGCGTAGAAATATTCCAACAGAATAAAAACAGGCTGAAAGCTTGGATAGTCTGAATTGACACAAGGCGGAAGACTTTTTATGTGGCAATCCTGCTGATTTGTTCAAATAACTTTCTGCTGGTTGTGGTCTCACCCAAACTGGGCGGTTTTTTCTGAGTAGGTACAGTCTCTAAATAAGATTGAGATATTGTGTCAGCTCCATCAGGCAGTTGGGGGTGATGCTGCCGCCAGCTGCGGCATTACGCAATTCATCGGACGTGAAGAAACGTCCTCCTGACAACTCGTCCTCGCTTGGCTTTATCTCACCGTCAAATATGGTCTTGTATAGATAGACCAGCTCACGCTCTACGCTGCTCTCAAAGACATAGCGTTTTATGAGCAGGGGCTTGAAGCCGGTTATGCCCAGTTCCTCGCTTACCTCACGCGCAAGGGCATCGTCAACACTCTCACCGAATGCTATGTGACCGCCACAGGCGGTATCCCATTTGTCGGGTTGTATCTTCTTCCAGTGCGGTCTGTGCTGCAGGTACAATTCTCCCTTACTGTTGAATACGTGCAGATGCACTACCGGGTGCAGTATCTTGCTGCCGTCGTGGGCATGTCCGCGTGTGATGCTGCCTGTCACATTGCCTTCCGCATCTACCTGCGGAAGTATCTCGTTGTCATTATCCATAGTGCCGCAAAGTTAATTATTCCATAGCGCTACGCAAAAAAAAAAGAGAGGCCTTGCGGTCTCTCCTTCTTGTGGGCGTTGACGGATTCGAACCGCCGACCCTCTGCTTGTAAGGCAGATGCTCTAAACCAGCTGAGCTAAACGCCCGTGCTTTCCTTAAAAGCGCTGCAAAGATAGGTACTTTTTTTGACTTCCAAAACTTTCAGACATATTTTTCTGCCTATTTTCTGCATTTGACGCGTTTTTTGGTAACTTCGCACCCGAAAAGATTAAAACAATGGAGATAGTTCTGAGTGGAATCCGTCCTACAGGTAACCTTCACCTGGGAAATTATTATGGAGCAGTGACAAGTTTCCTGAAACTTCAGGAAGAGTACAGGTGTTATTTCTTTATTGCCGACTGGCATTCTCTGACTACTCACCCCACACCAGAGAACATTCAGAACAGTGCCCGCACAATTCTTGCTGAGTATCTGGCCTGCGGTCTTGACCCGGAGAAGGCTACAATCTATGTTCAGAGTGACGTGCCTGAGACCATAGAGCTCTACCTTTATCTTAATATGAACGCATATCTGGGCGAGCTGGAGCGCGTTACCTCATTCAAGGAGAAGGCACGCAAGCAGCCTGACAATGTGAATGCCGGATTGCTAACATATCCGACTCTGATGGCTGCCGATATCCTTATACATCGTGCCAACAAGGTACCGGTGGGCAAGGATCAGGAGCAGAATATGGAGATGGCCCGCCTGTTTGGCCGCCGTTTCAACCGTATGTACAATACTGAGCTGTTCCCTGAGCCACAGTCATTCTCAATGTCCGCTCAGGGCGGAATCAAGATTCCGGGTCTGGACGGCAGCGGCAAGATGGGTAAGTCCGAGGGCAACTGCATATACCTGTGTGATGAGCCTTCAGTAATACGCAAGAAAGTAATGCGTGCCGTAACCGATGCGGGTCCTCAGGCTCCGAATAGTGAGAAGCCTGATGTGATTGAGAATCTGTTTACCCTGCTCAGGGTTGTGTCCTCAAAGGATACCGTAAGCTATTTTGAGGATAAGTGGAATGACTGCTCCATCCGTTATGGCGATTTGAAGAAGCAGCTGGCCGAGGATATCGTTATTGCTACAGATCCTATCCGTGAGCGCATCAAGGAGTACTCTTCCAACCCTGAGCTGCTTGACCGCATAGCCAAGGCCGGTGCGGAGAAAGCGCGTGAGAGCGCTGCCGCCACATTGTCGCTGGTACGTAAGACTATAGGCTTCAGGAACTTCTGACAGCTTGTACAATAATAGAAAAGCCTTGATCCGCTTAGGGTCAAGGCTTTTTGTTATTTAGTTGGATTAATCTTTGAGTCTTTCAGCCCCAGGAAATATAGTATTCCGTCCAGTCCGGTAGTTGATATGGACTGCTTGGCCGTTGCCTTTACTTTCGGCTTGGCGTGGTATGCTATGCCAAGTCCTGCAAGGTTAAGCATAGGCAGGTCGTTCGCACCATCGCCCACTGCTACCGACTGCTCCAGGTTGATGTTCTCGAACTGACATAACAGGCGTAACAGCTCTGCCTTGCGGCGGCCGTCAACAACCTCGCCTACATAACGGCCTGTCAGCTTTCCGTTCTCTATCTCCAGCTCGTTGGCGTAGATGTAGTCGAATCCGAACCTGCGCTGCAGGGCCTTGCCGAAATAGGTGAATCCGCCTGAAAGGATGGCGGTCTTGTATCCTACGCGCTTCAGCACGGTCATAAGCTGCTCAAGACCCTCGTTGTATGGCAGGTTGTTCGCTATCTCCTCCATAACGGACTCGTCCAGTCCTTTCAACAGCGCCACACGACGTGTGAAGCTCTCGGTGAAGTCTATCTCACCGCGCATCGCGCTCCCGGTGATGGCGCGCACCTGGTCGCCTACACCGGCACGCTCGGCCAGTTCGTCAATGACCTCAGTATTGATAAGGGTGGAGTCCATATCGAAACATATCAGGCGGCGGCTGCGACGGTAAAGGTCATCTTTCTGGAATGAGATGTCAACGCCCAGCTCCGCCATATTCATCAAATCGTTCTTGAGCGCGTCGCGCTGCTCGTCGGTGAGTATTCCTCGAATGGACAGCTCGATGGATGACTTTGTGTGGCTGTCATCGTCCTCAAGTGGCACACGGCCGCTCAGACGCTGAATGGCATCGATGTTGAGTCCGTGACGATATACAATGTTGGTTGCCTCGGCAATGTGCTTTGCCGTGATTTTGCGTCCTAACAGTGTTACTATGTAACGGTTCTTTCCCTGACGCGATACCCAGGCGTTATAGTCGTCTATGGCTATGGGGGTGAAGCGTATCTGAACGCCCAGCCCGGATGCCTTGAAAAGCAGGTCTTTCATAATGAAGCCCGACTTGTCGCGCTGTGTGAGGAAAAGTATTCCCAGCGTGAGGGACTGGTGTATGTTTGCCTGTCCGATGTCCAGAATTGAGGCATCGTACCTTGCCAGGATGTCTGTCAGTGCCGTGGTCAGTCCGGGCTTGTCATCGCCGGAGATGTTTATCTGGATTATCTCAATCTCGTTTATGTCCATAGAAGCTTTCTTTTGTCCCGCTAAGATAAGAATTTTGAGTTATCTTTGCAACATAATAATGAGAATGTATGGTTAAGACCCTGATAGTAATAGCTGTCATCATATTCCTGTGCGTGTTCCTGAACCGTGTGTCCAACAAGTTCGGAATACCTGTGCTGCTTGCTTTCATGGGGTTGGGTATTGTTATGTCTGCCATTGACCCTGAGCCATTTCAGAAATTCCAGATTGAGGCGGTAGAGAAGACCTGTACGGTGGCGCTGATATTCATAATGTTCTATGGCGGTTTCGGTACAAGGCTGGAGGCCGCCAGACCCGTACTTGTGCCTGCCGGAATCCTGGCTACCGTGGGCGTGGCCGTCACAGCCGGTCTTACTGGCCTCTTCTGCCATTATGTGCTTGGCTGGGGGTGGGCCGAAGGGTTCCTGATGGGCTCTGTGATAAGCTCAACAGATGCGGCGTCGGTCTTCTCCATATTGCGTTCGCGGAAACTCGGACTGAAGAACAATACGGCTCCTATGCTGGAGGTTGAGAGTGGAAGCAACGACCCGATGTCATATATGCTCACTGTGGTGATGCTCTCCGTATTGCAGGGAACTGCATCCGGCGGACAGGTTGTAAAGCTTATACTGATGCAGCTTGTGATAGGCGCATTATGCGGCGTCGTGCTGTCAAAGGTCCTGATAAAGCTGTTTGATACAAGATTCAAGCTCGGCTCATCCGGATTTGACTCAGTACTTATCTTCGCCGTGGCGATATTGTCGTATGCCGTGCCGTCGCTTCTTGGTGGAAATGGCTATCTGAGCGCATACATCGTTGGTATCCTGCTCGGCAACAGCTCGGACTTCACCGACAAGAAATCGCTGGTGAACTTCTTTGACGGGCTGACCAGCATGATGCAGATACTGATATTCTATATGCTGGGTACTATGGCGCATATTGACAGCCTTCATAAGGCGGTGCTGCCTGCGCTTGCCATATTCCTGTTCCTTACTCTGGTGGCCCGTCCCGCATCGGTATCGTCGGTGCTGTGTCTCTGGGGAAGGCGCTATCCTTTCCGCCAGCACGCTCTTGTCTCATTCGTGGGATTGCGCGGAGCGGCGTCTATTGTGTTTGCCATGATGGTTCTGACCAGTGGGGCATCGCTTCAGAATGACATATTCAATATAGTCTTCTGCATAGTGCTGATATCAATTCTGCTTCAAGGCTCACTGATACCTGCCGTTGCAGGGAGACTGGGTATGATAGACCAGAATGAGAATGTGCTCAAGACATTCAGCGATTTCAGCGAGGAGGCCGAGATGACATTCGGCAAGGTTGAGGTAGGAGAGGACAGCTTGTGGAATAATAAGAAGGTGCGTGATCTTGGCCTGCCGCGGAATATGCTGCTGGTGCTGATAGTTCGCGGCGAGTGCAGGATTGTGCCTAAGGGCGATACCGAGCTGCAATGTGGCGATGTGGTTGTTGTCTGTACAAAGGCTTACAACAGTCTGTCCTCTGACAGTATCTACCAGCATCGTCTGAGCCGGAACAGCAAATGGATAGGTCATACAATCAAGGAATACCCATATAATGCAAACAATGTGGTTGTGCTTATCTCACGCGGGAATGAGCGCATTATTCCCAATGGCGATACGGTATTGCAGGACAACGATGTCCTGACAATCCTGAAAAGGAAGAGTGATGACCCGATGAATAATAGGAATGAAAATGGATAAGGCCCGTTTCAGGAAAGTGCTTCGTGAGACCACTCCCCGCGCTTTCAAGACGATATGGTGGATATTCAAGATTACCGCTGCGGTTTCCTTCGCGATGCTGCTGCTCAGATATACCGGTATCCTGCAATGGATAGCCGTTGCCGTCAGTCCGGTCTTTAATCTTTTCGGACTGCCGGGTGATGCCTCAATGGCATACGTGAGCGGTTACTTCATCAACGTGTATTCCTGTGTGGCGGTGATATCCACATTGGAGCTCACCGCACGCGAGATTACCATACTGGGAACTATGTCGCTCGCCGCCCACGCAATCATTCTGGAGAGTGCGGTGCAGCATAAGACGGGAACTCCTACGGCATACGTTGTGGTCTTGCGTACCATTGCGTCGCTGCTGCTGGGAGTGCTGCTCAACCTTATTCTTCCCGGTAGGCCAGAGATTGACTCATCCGCCGGTATGCGGCTGGCAGATGTTCCTTTTATACAGATACAGGGCGATTTCCTGCCGCTATTTGTCCAATGGCTCAAGGGAATTCTCAAACTTGCCGCCTGGATGGTGTGCCTTATCTACCTCCTAAACCTTTTGCAGCGTATGTTCTATGAGTATGGGGTGATGGAGAGGATTGCGCGCTTCTTTCATCCGCTGCTCCGTATATTCGGCCTTGACGGCAGTACGTCATTTCTCTGGATTGTTGCCAATGTGGTGGGCCTGTCATACGGCTCGGCCGCTATTATGGACGAGATGCAGCGTGGCAAGATAAGCAAATTCGAGATTAATCTGCTGAATACGCATATAGGAATCAGTCACAGCAATCTGGAGGACCTGCTGCTTCTGTCGGCTATGGGAGGCGCGTGGTACGTGATGCTTCTGGCCCGGTGGGTAATGGTGACATTCCTTGTCTGGATGGTCAGAGTCCTCAAACCGCGGTTTTTGCTTGGATAATTGCAAAAAACTGTTTAAATTTGAGCGATTTGCCTGTAAATCGGGCTGATTCTGACAATTATTTATAGTATCTTATATGTTTAAAGGACAACCAAAAGGCCTGTTCGCACTTGCTTTGGCGAATACAGGCGAGCGTTTCGGCTACTACACAATGCTAGCCATCTTTACGCTGTACATGAGAGCTAAGTTCGGCTGGAGCGAGGACCAGGCCGGACACGTTTATGCGTTATTCCTTGCCGGTGTCTATTTCATGCCTCTGCTTGGCGGTATTCTTGCCGATAGGATAGGCTATGGCAAATGCGTGACAATAGGTGCTTTCGTTATGATTCTCGGCTATCTGGGACTTGCGGTTCCAATGGCTACACAAGTGATTGACAAGTGGACTCTTTTCACTGGTCTGGTGCTGATTGCAGTCGGTACGGGTCTGTTCAAGGGAAACCTGCAGGTTCTGGTGGGTAATCTTTATGATGCTCCGGAATATTCCGCCAAGCGTGACTCCGCATTCAGTCTCTTCTATATGGCCATCAATATCGGTGCTATGTTCGCACCGGCTATGGCAAAGGCTCTGTACAATCCGCACATCGAGGCCGCCGGCTTCCATTTCGTGCCTATTGACAATGCCGCCAATGAGTTCGCAGGTCAGGCACCGGCTTATCTGCAGTCTCTGGCAGAGGGCTACAGGCTTTGCTTCTACGTTGCCTGCGCCTCTCTGGTTCTCTCGCTGCTTATCTATTTCTTCTGCAAACCTTGGTTCAAGCACGCTGATGTGAACGCAAAGCAGGCTGCCAAGACTGATGCGAATTACGTTGAGCTTACTCCGAAACAGACAAAGGACCGTATCGTGGCTCTTGTGCTTGTTTTCGCTGTGGTGATTTTCTTCTGGATGGCATTCCATCAGAACGGCTCAGCTCTTACATTCTTTGCAGATAAATATACTCAGCTTAACGGCATTCAGGGTACTACCCGTATTTGGTTCAACATCTGGTCTCTTGCGTTGATTGCGGTATCTATCTACACACTCTTCTCAATGTTCCAGAGCGATACCAGAAAGGCAAGAGTCATATCCGCTATCGCGACTCTGGCATTATGGGGCGGCGCGATAGCTTTCTATCTGTCAATGCCTGAGTCATTCAACGCCGCTACATCTGATTTCCAGCAGTTCAACCCGTTCTTTGTCGTTGCGCTTACTCCTATCTCGGTGGCTGTATTCGGCGCTCTTGCCAAGAAAGGCAAGGAACCGTCTGCTCCTTTGAAGATAGGGCTTGGTATGATGCTTGCGGCTGTCGGCTTTGCTGTGATTACCGTTGCCTCCACAGACCTTATATCGCCTAAGGATCTGGGTGATTCCGCACAGAGCATCCTTAACCCGCACTGGCTGATAGGTACCTACTTCACACTGACTGTGGCAGAGCTGCTTCTCAGTCCTATGGGCATCAGCTTTGTAAGTAAGGTGGCTCCTCCAAAGTACAAGGGCCTGATGATGGGTGGATGGTTCGCAGCCACCGCCATAGGCAACTACCTGAGCCGTATTCCATCTGCTTTGTGGAACAAGATTCCTCTTATGGCCAACTGGGCTATTCTGATTGGCCTCTGCGTGATTGCCGGTCTTATTATGCTGGTTCTCCGCAAGAAACTTGAGGCTGCTACAAACGATTGATGTAACGTGCGACAATAAAAACCGGGGCTGGTCAGATATGTAAGACCAGCCCCGGTTTATTATATGTGTATTTGTATGTTTACCTGATGTTCGGCTGCTCCAGACCATAGCCGTTCTTCTTGTCAACTGCCTTAAGGCGGATGGCCAGGAACAATGCTATTACGCCGAATGCAGCGAAGATGCACATCGGAAGAGTGTAGTTGTACTGCGTTACCTCGGTACCGTTTACAAGACGGGTGCCATCAATGCAGTATTTGTCAAGTATCATACCAATAAGCAGTGGAACAAAGCCAAGGCCGATGTTCTGTACCCAGAATATGAGAGCGTAGGCCGAGCCGAGCAGTTTCTGTGGGATAATCTTCGGTACGCTTGGCCACATAGCCGAGGGAACCAGCGAGAATGCCACGCCCAGTATCACCATTACGAAAGCGGCGAACCACCAGTAGTTCAGAATAGGCAATGCGAACAGTACGTGGACCAGAATAAGCAGCAGCGAGCCTATTATCATAATTGTGGCTCCCTTGCCTTTCTTGTCGTATATGCCGCCGAACAAAGGTGTCATAATAAGGTTGCCGAAAGGAATGAGGCTTGGAATGATTCCGGCCAGAGTAGTGGCTACACCATATTTGTTCTCCATAAGTGATGCCGCATATTTCATAAACGGGAACACTGCCGAATAGAACATAAGGCAAAGCAATGCGATGAGCCAGAAACCACGGTTGGTGATGATGAGCTTCAGGTCGCTTACCTTGAAGATATCATCTGAGTCCTGAGACTGCTGGGCAACCTCTTGGTCAAACTGACGGTCCATCCTGCAATAGACCAGGTATGCCAGGAATCCTATGCAAAGCAGTATCGCCGAGAAAAGCAGCGGAGCCGACATTGAGAAGTGCTTCACAATCATCGGGCTGAATACTAATGCCGCCGCTGTTCCGAGTCGCGCCACTGCTACCTGCACGCCCATGGCAAGTGCCAGCTCGTGTCCGGTGAACCATTTGGTGATGACCTTGCTGACGGTGATTCCACAGTTCTCGGTACCAACTGCGAATATCGCGTAGCCCAGACAGGCCACAAATACCTGGGTACGAAGACCGAATATTGTTCCTGCCTCCGGGCCCGGTGATATGAACTCAACGGCATAATACTTGATTATTGCTCCGGCCAGCATAAGTATGCAGGTAAGCACTCCGGTGAACCTGACACCCATCTTGTCCAGAATGATGCCTCCGAACACCAGCATGAACAGGAACACGTTGAACCAGCAGTAGGCCCAGTTGAATGTTCCGAACTCTGAGCTTGTCCAGCCCATACTCTCCTCAAGCATCGTCATAAGAGGTGACAATGCGTCTGTTAGGAAATACCCCCACATCATTGTGAAGGATACGATGATAAGCGCAACCCAGCGGGCCGTCTTGCTGTCGCTGACTCTTTTCTTTATTTTCTCTGCCATATCTAATGTGGTAATATTCATTCTACGCTGCAAAAATATGAATAATCAACGATGAAGCCCAATATTATTCTCTCATATCGGAAAAATATGTTAACTTTGCGCTGAGCTGTGAAGCTTGATTGAATTTTCAGGAAATATCATATATAGTGAGAACTAATGAACTTGTGGCGGTGTCGCCGATAGACGGACGCTATCATTCCAAGACACAAACTCTTTCAGAGTATTTTTCAGAGTATGCGCTTATCCGTTACAGGGTAAGAGTGGAAATTGAGTATTTTACAGCACTTTGTGAGTATCCGTTGCCTCAGCTGGCCGCAGTTCCGGCAGAGGCCCTCAAGTCACTCCGCTCTGTGTGGGAGAACTTTACTGTAGAGGATGCTGAGCGTATAAAGGACATTGAGAAGGTGACAAACCACGATGTCAAGGCTGTTGAGTATTTCATCAAAGAGAAGTTCGACCTCTGTCCTGAGCTTGTTCCTTTCAAGGAGTTCATACACTTCGGACTCACATCGCAGGATATCAATAATACATCATTGCCTCTGTCAATCAAGGAGGCGATAAATGATGTCTATGCACCGGCCTTGCGTCAGCTTATCGACAAGCTGAACGAGTATGCGGAGTGCTGGGCTGACGTGCCTATGCTGGCCAGGACACACGGCCAGCCTGCGTCTCCAACTCGTCTTGGCAAGGAGATAAAGGTTTTCGCATATCGTCTGGAGCGTCAGCTGGAGCAGCTTATGGCTGTACCGGTATCGGCCAAGTTCGGAGGCGCTACCGGTAATTTCAACGCCCATCACGTGGCATATCCGCAGATTGACTGGAAGGTATTCGGCGAGCAGTTCCTGAGCAGTAAGCTTGGCCTTGTACGCGAGGAATATACCACACAGATATCAAACTACGACAATCTGGCCGCACTGCTTGATGCGATGAAACGCCTGAACACCATTCAGATAGATATGAACCGCGATTTCTGGCAGTATATATCGATGGAGTATTTCCGTCAGCAGGTTAAGGCCGGTGAGGTGGGTTCGAGCGCCATGCCTCATAAGGTGAATCCTATCGACTTTGAGAATGCCGAGGGCAACCTTGGCATGGCAAACGCCATATTGGAGCATCTTTCCCGCAAGCTGCCGGTCTCCAGACTGCAGCGCGATCTTACAGACTCGACGGTTATCCGCAATGTGGGTGTTCCGTTCGGACATCAGATGATTGCCATTGCCAGCTCGCTCAAGGGACTTGGCAAGCTTCTCATAAACAAGGAGAAGATCGCCTCGGATCTGAGCCATAGCTGGAATGTCGTGGCAGAGGCCATTCAGACTATTCTCAGACGTGAGGGATATCCTAATCCGTACGAGACTCTGAAGCAGCTTACCAGAACAGGCAAACAGATGGATGCCGCCACTATTAAGGATTTTGTTGAGGGATTGGACGTGTCGGAGAGCGTCAAGGATGAGCTTCGTGCCATAACTCCTGAGAATTACTACGGCATCTGATAATACTTTTAATACATATTATTATTTAATTAATTGGCCGTGAGGCTGTTTTATTAAAATGGAAAGAGAGAGAAGAAATCACTACTATGGTGATGACGGTCAAAACGAAGAGTTTGACAACAACTACAACCGCTTTGACGGCGGTGAGCAGAGGGACTATTCTGAAGAGCACAGACAGCGTCCACGCTTTGTTCGTGTGGATTCTGGAAATCGTCAGTATTCAAGGGTGGAGCGTAACTCCCGTACAAACGAGTCTGACAACCAGGGCTATGACAGACCAAGAGCACAGTACCGTCAGCAGGATGGTGAGCGTAGCTATCGTTCCAATCGTGGCGGATATGACCGTCCGTACGGTCAGCGTCAGCAAGGCGGATATCGCAGCTACAATCAGAACGGACAGTCGCAGGACCAGTCAGATGGTCAGATGCGCTTCTATCGCGACCGCGCCCAGAATGGTGAGGGCGGGCAGATGGGCCAGGAGCGTCCGTATCGTCCGCGTCAGAATTACGCAGGCGGTCAGCAGGGTGGCTATTCACGCAATAATCAATATGGAAATGGAGGATATGGCCAGCCAAGAAAGAAAAAGCCGGCTATTCCAAAGGGAAAGCGCATTGAGTATCAGGAGTCTGTTCACGATCCGAATGAGGAGATCCGCTTGAACAAGTTCCTTGCAAACGCAGGTGTGTGCTCACGTCGTGAGGCGGATGACTTCATCAAGGCTGGTGTTGTGAAAGTAAACGGTGAGACTGTATCTGAGCTTGGCTCAAAGGTGCGCCGTGGAGATAACGTCCTCTTCCACGATCAGCTCGTAAGCATTGAGCGTAAGATTTACATTCTGCTTAATAAGCCGAAAGACTGTGTCACAACAGTCGATGACCCTCAGGAGCGCAAGACTGTGATGGACTATGTGAGGAATGCCTGCCATGAGCGTATCTATCCGGTAGGTCGTCTTGACCGCAACACCACAGGCGTGCTGCTGCTCACAAACGACGGCGAGCTGGCCACAAGGCTTACACATCCCAAGTACCTCAAAAAGAAGATATATCACGCCCGTCTGGACCGCAATGTGACATCGGAGGATCTGGATAAGCTCCTCACAGGTGTGGATATAGGCGATGGCGATCTTGTAGCCGCCGATGAGGCCAGCTATGTCAACGAGGACAGGAGTCAGATAGGCATTGAGATACATTCCGGAAGGAACCGTGTGGTAAGACGTATGTTCGATGCTCTCGGATATAAGGTGACAAGACTAGACCGTGTTCAGTTTGCGGGTCTTACCAAGAAAAGACTTCGCAGGGGCGACTGGCGCTTCCTTACAGACAAGGAGGTGAATATGCTCCGTATGGGCGCTTATGAATAATATAATAAGGTGAAAACTATGAGTGATATAAAAAGAACTAAGGTGGTTGACCTGCTGGCACGCAGGGATTTTGGCAGTGATGTCCTTGTAAAGGGTTGGGTAAGAACCAAAAGAGGCAGCAAGTCAGTAAGCTTTATCGCTCTGAACGATGGCTCCACTATCAAGAATGTTCAGGTGGTTGCCGATCTGGAGAAGTTCGATGATGAGTTGATGCGTCAGATTACCACTGGTGCCTGCATCAGTGTGACTGGTACAATAGTGGAGAGTATAGGCTCGGGTCAGGCTGTTGAGGTTCAGGCAACTGGAATAGAGCTTCTTGGAGCCTGCCCTGCTGACTACCCGATGCAGAAGAAGGGACAGTCCTTTGAGTATATGCGTCAGTATGCCCACATGCGCTTGCGTACCAATACTTTTGGCGCTGTGATGCGTATCAGGCACAATATGGCTTTCGCTATCCACAAGTTCTTCCACGATAAGGGCTTCTTCTATTTCCATACTCCGCTTATCACGGCATCGGACTGCGAGGGAGCCGGCCAGATGTTCCAGGTTACCACTCTTGACCTCAATCGTGTGGCAAAATCCGGAAAGGTTGACTATGACGATGATTTCTTCGGCAAGCCAGCCAGTCTGACGGTATCAGGTCAGCTTGAGGGTGAGCTTGGCGCTACGGCTCTTGGCTCCATCTACACATTCGGTCCTACATTCCGTGCTGAGAACTCCAATACTCCGCGTCATCTTTCCGAATTCTGGATGGTTGAGCCGGAGGTGAGCTTTATGGATCTGCCGGAGCTTATGGAGCTTGAGGAGGAATTCATCAAGTATTGTGTGCAGTGGGCTCTTGACAACTGTGCCGATGACCTGGAGTTCCTGAACAATATGATAGACAAGGGACTGATTGAGCGTCTGAAGAGCGTTGTGAATACTGAGTTCGTCCATCTGCAATATACCAAGGGTATTGAGATTCTGCAGCAGGCCATCAGGGACGGACACAAATTTGAGTTCCCGTGCGAGTGGGGCGATGACCTTGCATCAGAGCACGAGCGCTACCTTGTTGAGGAGTATTTCAAGAAGCCTGTCATTATGACCAACTATCCGAAGGCCATCAAGGCATTCTATATGAAGATAGACGATACCAAGGCTGTCTGCAACGGCAAGGAGATGGCTGAGACGGTTCAGGGTACCGATGTGCTGTTCCCGCAGATTGGCGAGATTATCGGCGGTTCCGTTCGTGAGGAGAGTTACGACAAGCTGATGGGCGAGATTGAGAGCCGTCATATTCCTATGAAGGATATGTGGTGGTATCTTGATACCCGCAAGTTCGGCTCTTGCCCGCACGCCGGCTTTGGTCTGGGCTTTGAGCGCCTGATTTTGTTCGTGACAGGTATGCAGAACATACGTGACGTAATACCGTTCCCCAGAACTCCGCGTACCGCAGAGTTCTAAGGAACGGTATGGGGCTTTTCCGACCCCATCCCCAAACCCCTTCCCTGTGGTATGAACATAGACATTTTTACTTCGAATATATGAAGAATGGAATTTTGTTTGCGGTAATGGTCCTGTTGTGTATGACAGGGCTTTCATCGTGTGATCTTGTGTCCTTGCGCGATGAGACAACAAATGAAGTCAAATGGAAGTCTCTTGAGATTTGTGCCACGGAATGGACTAAATGCTCAGACGCGAAGGGACTTAACACTTATTACAAGTACAGCACGCGGATATCTGAGCTGAACTATGACGTCCTAAAAGGCGGCATAGTACAGTGTTTCCTGTATGACGGTGATACGCAGGTGGCGCTTCCTGATTCCAGACATTATGAGGATGAGAAAGGCAATCGCTGGACACGTACTATTGATTTTGAGGTCTATTCCGGGGGAATTTCAATTTATGTTACTGATAATGACTTCTCCGGAGAAGCTCCCGGTACGCTCAGGTTCAGGCTGACTTTATTACATTGATGCGTCTGTAAACGATAATCCCCGGATTTCCTCGCTGAAGGAAATCCGGGGATTCTTGTTGCGGATATGTTTTAAGCTTTATTTAAAAATAAACTGCGCAAAACGGTATAGCGAGCGTCTCCAGGTAAGCCATTCGTGGTCGGTTCCCTCAGACTGATAGAAAACGTGTCTCACACCCTTGCTTACGAGTATGTCGTGGAAATTCTTTACTGTGGCATACATCTGGGGCGATTCCTTTGTGCCGGTACTGATGAACATGAATTTGAAATCTTTGTTCAGCGATTCATCATATAGGTCTGCAGTAGTGCCCGGACCCTTGCCGGAGCCGCTGAATCCGCCTAGCCAGGCAAACTTGTCGCGGTTGTCCATAGCAATGGTCCAACTCTGGAAACCTCCTAGTGACAGGCCGCATATGGCACGGCTGTCGCGGTCTGTAAGCGTGCGGTACTTGCTGTCAATAAAAGGTATGAGCTCCTCCATTACAACTTTCTCGTATGCGGTGAAATCAAACATGTTCCTGCTGTCAATACCCGGAATGGCTGCTACACCGTGATCCATTACTATTATCATAGGAACGGCGGCGCCCTCTTCTATAAGATTGTCCATAATGTTGGCCACCTTTCCCTGTGACGGCCACCCGGTCTCATCCTCGCCGGCTCCGTGCAACAGGTAGAGAACCGGATACCGTTCCGTGCTGTTGTCGTATCCGGCAGGAACATATACGTTGCATACCCTTTCCTGGCCTGTCAGCTTTGATGTGTATCTCTGATTTATTACCTGACCGTGAGGAATATCCTTCTGCTTGTAGAACCCCACGCAAAGCTCCGGCACCTCAATGCCGCTCTGCCAGATGCCGCCGCCAAAGAATTGCTGAGTGTTGGGGTCGGGAGTCTTCTTGCCGTCTATGACCAAAGCGTAGAAATGAAATCCCGGGGTTTGCGGAGTGGTGGTGTATTCCCATAATCCGTCCGCGCTCTTTGTCATTGCGTGACGCCCTCCCAGATCAACGGCTACGCTCTGGGCTTGCGGAGCATCTACTTTGAATGTTACTGTCCTGTCCTGATTGATCTGCGGATATTGCTTGCCTGGCAGATTGTATTCAGAAGGTTCCTGCGCAAAAGCCATCGCGCCGCTTATGCAGCTGATGAGTGTCATCAGCGCCTTGGTTACGTTTCTTCTCATTGTGATAAAGTTTGATTACTGCAAAACTAATGTAATTCTCCTGTATTTCAAAGTGTGTCACCTTTATTATATGCCTTCTTGAGGAAAACTGTCAGTGAAATCAATCATAAAAAAGTTTTAAAGTTTTTTGGCTGATTAGCAATTAAATACTAATTTTGCACGCCGATTATTATCAATCTTTGAGTTAAAAGATTAATAGTGTGCGTGTTAAACCTCCGAGTGAGGAATCTGCGGTATAGCGTAACCGCTGATAACGAGCGTTTGAGGGAGTTTCCGTTCCGTTGTGAAACGGGATGTTTCGCCAGAAAGAGAATTTATTAATGATTTAAAGAATGGATACTTTAAGTTACAAGACCATTTCGGCCAACAAGGCCACCGTTCAGAAGGAATGGGTAGTAGTTGATGCTACTGACCAGATCCTGGGACGTTTTGCAGTAAAGGTGGCAAAACTGCTCCGCGGCAAGTACAAGCCAAGTTTCACTCCGCACGTAGATTGCGGCGACAACGTCATCATCATCAATGCCGACAAGGTTGTTCTTACCGGCAAGAAGTGGACAGACAGAATATATCTCCGTTATACCGGCTATCCAGGCGGTCAGCGTGAGATGACACCGGCTCAGCTTATGAAGAAGCCGAACGGCGCAGAGAGATTAATGAAGAAGGTTGTCAGGGGTATGCTGCCAAAGACAAAGCTGGGCGACCAGCTTATCGACAATCTGTTCGTCTATGCAGGTGCAGAGCATCCGCATCAGGCTCAGACTCCGAAAGCCATCGATATCAATTCACTTATTTAACTGAAAGAGAATGGAAGTAATCAATGCATTAGGCCGTCGTAAGCGCGCCATAGCACGTGTCTTCGTTACTGAAGGAACAGGTAAGATTACCATCAACAAGAGAGACCTGACTGTATATTTCCCGTCTCCTCTGCTTCAGTATGTTGTTCTCCAGCCTCTGAAGAAACTGGATGTTGCCGAGAAGTATGATATCAAGGTAAATCTTGACGGTGGTGGTTATAACGGACAGGCAAACGCACTGCGTCTGGCTATTGCCCGCGCTCTTGTGAAGATTAATCCTGAGGATAAGAAGGCTCTTCGTAGTGAGGGCTTCCTGACTCGCGATGCCCGCTCTGTTGAGCGTAAGAAGCCGGGTCAGCCAAAGGCACGTCGCAGATTCCAGTTCAGCAAGCGTTAATACGCTTCTGGATATATGGTTTAGTATCCAAACTGCCTGGATCCGTGTTTTCGGCTACCAGGCAGCTGGTTGTAAAATTAAAAGGAAAGTAAACTAAAAATTAAGATTATGTCAAGAACAAATTTTGAACAGCTCCTGCAGGCAGGTTGTCATTTTGGTCACCTGCGCCGCAAGTGGAATCCTGCAATGGCTCCTTATATCTTTATGGAGCGCAACGGCATCCACATTATTGATTTGCACCAGACAGTAGCCGCTATCGACGAGGCTGCCGAGGTTCTCAAGAAGATGGCACGCGACGGTAAGAAGATTCTTTTCGTAGGCACCAAAAAGCAGATCAAGGATGTTGTAGAGGATAAGGTCAAGGCCGTAGGTATGCCTTACGTTATCGAGCGCTGGCCGGGTGGTATGCTTACCAACTTCCCGACAATCCGCAAGGCCGTAAAGAAGATGGCTACCATCGATAAGCTGACAAACGACGGCACATACTCAAACCTGTCAAAGCGTGAGACTCTTCAGATTGCACGTCAGCGTGCGAAGCTTGAGAAGAACCTTGGCTCAATTGCTGACCTCTCACGTCTTCCGGCAGCTCTTTTCGTAATCGATGTACTCAAGGAGAACATCGCCGTACGCGAGGCTAACCGTCTGGGTATTCCTGTATTCGGTATCGTTGATACAAATTCAGACCCATCAGACATTGACTATGTAATCCCTGCAAATGATGATGCGACCAAGTCTGTAGAGGCTATTCTGGATGCCTGCTGCGCCGCTATCGCAGAGGGTCTTGAGGAGCGCAAGGCTGAGAAGGTTGATGAGGCTGCCGCAGAGGAGCAGGAGGATAAGCCAGAGCGTCCACGCCGCGAGCGCATCCGCAAGATGCAGAAGCCGGCCGAGGATATCGAGGAGGCAAAGGCAGAGGAGCCTGCAGAGGAGGCTTGATATTCACTAACCGATAAAACTATTAGAAATGGCTATTACAGTTACTGATATTAACAAGCTGCGCACCAAGACCGGTGCCGGTATGGTTGATTGCAAGAAGGCTCTCACCGAGGCTGAGGGCGATTTCGAGAAGGCAGTTGAGATTATCCGTAAGAAGGGTCTGGCAGTCGCTGCAAAGCGTTCTGACCGTGAGGCCTCAGAGGGTTGCGTGCTCGTAAAGGTTGACGGCAACTTCGGTGCCATCATCGCTCTCAAGTGCGAGACTGACTTCGTTGCCAACAACGCTGATTTCGTAAAGCTGACACGCGACATCCTGGATGCTGCCGTAGCTGCACGCTGCAAGTCACTTGACGAGGTTAAGGCTCTGCCGTTTGGCGACACCACCGTTGAGAAGGCTGTTGTTGAGCGCACCGGTATCGTAGGTGAGAAGATGGAGCTCGACGGCTACAACTGGATTGAGGCTCCTGAGATTGCATCTTACAACCATCAGGGTAAGAACTTCCTTTGCGTGCTCGTAGCATTCAACAAGGAGGTTGCTGACAAGGATTACGTTCACGAGATTGCACTTCAGGTAGCAGCCCAGAACCCAATCGCCGTATGTCCTGCAGAGGTTCCTGCTGACGTCATCGCACGTGAGAAGGAGATTGCAGCTGACAAGGCACGTCAGGAGGGCAAGCCAGAGAATATGATTGAGCGCATCGCCGAGGGTCGTATGAAGAAGTTCTACGACGAGAGCTGTCTGCTCAACCAGAAGTACATCTGCGATGAGAAGCAGACCGTTACCGATTATCTGAAGGCTTTCGACAAGGAGCTGACAGTAACCGCATTCCGTCGCTTCACTCTCAAGTCAGAGTAATTCCAAGAGAATATCGATATCAAAAAGAGCTGACCATCGTTCTGGTCAGCTCTTTTTTGTGTCTTATTTTGTGTCTTTATAACCTGTGTCTTTCAGGCGTGTCACTATTTTTTCCTTCAACTCACCCTGAATCAGTATCTCGCCGTCTTTTACGGCACCACCAGTCCCGCAAAATGTTTTCAGAGCGCGTGCCAGTTCTTTCAGACTCTCCCCGGGGCCGGTGAATCCACGCACTATAGTGACTGTCTTGCCTCCGTGCCCGTGTCTCTCTACCGAGACTCTCAGGCGCTGTCTCTCTGGCGGAAGCAGTTCCTCTTCCGGCTCATCATCAGTTTGATAGCTGTAGTCTGGGTTGGTTGAATAAACCATCCCAAGCCGTTCTTTCCAGTCGTTATCTTTCTTGCCCATTACTGTGCTTTTTGTTGAATTACTGTTTTAGAATCTCAAGGTCAAGCAGCTTGCCTGAATGACATCGCCTGTCTTGTTCAGATAGTCAACCTCTCTGGTCTCCAGCAGCAGGCCCGATTGCTTTGATCCGCACGATACCGCCGTCAGCGCCATCATTACTGGTACGAGACAAATTGACGTTGAATGTGCCTTACCGTTCATACTTTCTACACGATTAGTACACAAAGTTATGAATATTGTTTGTATTGGCAAGCGTTCCGCAGAGTGAGATGATGCCAGTGTCTTTTTGTAAAATAGACTGTCTCTCTCATTTTACAGGCTCTTGGAAGATAATCATTTGGAAAATGTCTATATTCGCAGGCAGTAAAGTATTGGAATATATGAGCGTGATAGGGAATATTGTATGGTTTCTGCTTGGAGGTCTCATCACATCGCTGATGTACCTTCTGGGAGGGTTGGTTATGTGCCTTACCATAATTGGCATTCCGTTCGGTCTGAAGATTATGCGGCTCGGGCTGCTTGCTTTGTTCCCGTTTGGCAAGGAGGTCACGCTGTCGCCGGCCAATGGCTGTCTCACAACGGTGTTCAATGTGCTGTGGGTGCTGTACGGATGGTGGGAGATTGCTTTGACGCACGCCCTGTTCGGGGTGTTGCTATGCATCACCATTGTAGGCATACCGTTTGGCAGGCAGCATTTCAAGCTGGCCCGCTATTCACTGTTCCCGTTCGGGTGCGAGATTAAGTAAGCGTTATTCGCTGTCTCGTTCCACTATGTTGAAGAGTTGCCAGGAGAAGGCGTCTTTGTAGGCATCGGCCGAGCCTTTCGGAACGTATAGGTAATGCCGCATTCTATGACTGAACTGTAAAATACGGAGTGAAAAGGCTGTTGCCCCTTACGCTCAATTCTGAGCAAATTGTGGTTGTTCCGCACGACAAACGAGTATTTTCCTTCGGAATCAGTGGTTGTCTGCCGTACAATATGAAAGTCAATATGATCAACCTCAGACACTGTCAGGCCTGAGATGGGTCCGTCATTACTCCTTGCTATTCCTGAAATCCTGGAACCGTTCTTTACCAGTCTTTGTCTCTCGAAAAGACGATTCCACATTTCCTCCTCTGGACTCAGTCTCTGCTGCGGAGCGCTTGCAGAAGAGAGACGCGGTATTCCTCATCGGTAACGGGCTTCTCAAAAAGATGCCGGTCAAATCTCGTTCCTAAATAAAAATTGTCGGAATCATTTTTAACCATATTGTCGGGAATGTATCTGAGGAATTCTCCATAGCACTCTTCCATATCCTCAAACAATGTGACAAGAGAGTCCGCCCTCTCCCTCAGGACCAGGCCGTAGGCTTTCTCCATTATGCCGACCAGCTTCTCTGACGGGCCCGTCATATAACCGCTATGCACTGTGGCTGCCATATCGCCGTAACGGCTTTTCGGAATAAAATAATAACTTACCCCATCTTCGACCATAAAGTCGTTTTCCTCCTCCGCAAGATACGACGATGTATAGCATGCCATCTTTATCATCCTGACAAAGGTGTCTGTCAGTGATTTGCTGACCTCTATGGAATGTCTTTCCGCCTTTGGGGCGTCGGCACGCGCCATCAGCTCCTTATCTTTATTGTGCAATTCAACCGCTGCGAATCCGGTACTTGTATTGACATCATCATTCTCGTGACTCCTGTAGGCGCGCTCTTCTATCTTCAAGTCAAGATGTTGGTCTGTCTGCAGGAAGCCCCATATCTGCTTGTCAACTGTAAGTGCGGAAAGGCTGCCGTCTTCAATCAGCAGGGCGTATTCCTTGAAAAATGACGGTGCCACTACAAAAGCGTATCTGAAATCGCGGTCGCTGAGGAACACGCGGTCCAGAGCGTTCTGATAATCATTTGCTCCTATCACCTCATCGGCATAGTGGCCAAGCGGCTCGATACCTGTGAACCGTTTCTCTGTCTGTGCCGGAACATTGCCTGCAAGACACAGGGACATTAAAAGGATCAGTGTAAAGCCTGTTGATTGTGAATGTCTCATAACCTTGGAATTATTGGTTGGTTTGAGCAAATGTACTGTAAAAGTAAGTAATGATTGTTGCTTTGGACGTTACAAAACCGTTACAGATGCCTACGGTCTCCAATATTTGTTTTTTTGATGAAAGTTCCGTATTTCTGAGATACTCATTTAATTAATTGTCTATATTCGCAAATAGCAAGTTAAATATCAACCGATATGAGCAAAAGAAAACTTTTCATCGCGCTTGTCGCATCGGCCGTGGTAATTCCGGCGGCTGTAGTGACAGCTGTCGCCGTTACAGGCGGCAAGACATTCACAAGGCCTGAGGGCCCTTGCGACGTTTATGCTGACGGCGGCGCGCCTTGTGCTGCCGCACACAGTACAACACGTGCGTTGTACGCATCGTACGACGGGCCTCTGTATCAGATTATGCGTCAGTCCGACGGCAAGACATTGGATATTGGCGTAGTTGAGCCTAACGGCAATGACGGAGGCGGCTATGCCGATGCCGCAGCCCAGGACGAGTTCTGCAAGGACACCTATTGCTGGATTACCGTCATCTATGACCAGTCTGGCAATGAGAACCACCTGATGCAGGCGCCTCACGGCGGTTTCAGCGGCCCTGCAATGGGCGGTTTCAACAACGTTCCTGTAGCAGACTGGGCTCCTGTCACCCTGATGGGACATAAGGTCTATGGCGTGTTCATCGCTCCGGGAATGGGTATGCGCTGGAACGATGCCAAAGGCACTGCCGTTGATGATCAGGCCGAGGGTCAGTACTGGGTAATCAGTGGTCATCACTACAATACAGGTTGCTGCTTTGACTATGGAAATGCCGAGACCGACAGCCGTGATGATGGCGATGGAACGATGGAGACCACATATTTCGGCAATCAGCCTTCGTGGTATCGCGGAAGCGGTCCCGGTCCTTGGATTATGACAGACCAGGAGAACAATCTGGTGGGTTGCGTGAATCCCGATCCTAATGACAAGTATTGTCCCGACATACCAAGCGTGAGCTGGCGCTTCATCACGGCCACTGCCGACGGCGAGCCGCATCACTGGCGCTCTATGGGCGGCAATGCCCAGGGCGGTGAGCTGCTGACGATGTACGATGGCCAGCGTATCCAGAATGCCCGCAGCAGCTATGACCCAATGCGTAAGCAGGGTGCCATACTTCTCGGCAACGGCGGTGACAACAGCAACGGCTCATCGGGTACATTCTACGAGGGAGCTATGACCAAGCCTGGCACGTTCCCGACAATAGAGACAAATCAGGCTGTCCAGGCCAATGTGGTGGCAGCGGGATATAACCTTCCGACTCTTTCTGTGGCAGGTGCCACAAAGACAGATGCTCCTAACGGACTACAGACATTTGCCCCTGCATCAACAGCCAGCACTACTGTCACTTTCGTCAATACTACGAATGAGCCGATATCAGACCTTCAGCTCAGTATTGATGTTCCCAAAGGATGGAAGAGCTTTGTCATGGGAGGCAAGGAGAAGGTGCGCGATATAGGCTATACCGTAGCTCCGGGCCAGACAGTTGTCGCCACATTCTCCGTCAGGTCCTCGGGCAAGCCTTTCAATGGCGATCTCGTGGCCAGGGCTCAGTGGACTGGCAAGAATGGAGTTGTAGTGGAAAAGGCCGTTGAGAAGGTCCGCAATGTGGCTCCAGTCAAGATTAATGAGTTCCGTGTGGCCGATGGTAAGGGCAATCAGACAAACTCTTTTATAGAGCTGTATAATGCGAGTGACCTGAGCGTTGACATCTCGGGCTGGACTCTTACAGAGCACGCCATCAATATTCCGTCATTCTCAAGCATCAGGATTCCTAATGGTACACGTATCGCTCCAAAGGGCTTCTATCTGTTGGGACTGGCAAACTCCGGCCTTTCTGTCCAGGCTGCCAAAGGTGACAAGATTATCTACGTGCGCGATGTGAGAGGCATCTCGGCAGGCGATGAGATTGAGATAGGTGGTGAGGTACGTAAGGTTGCAGGTGTGTTTTCTCCGGCACAGCCTGAGCAGGTTCCCGGACAGCGTCCTCGCGGCAATGCTCCGGCCGGTCCTACAACTATCTGGCAACCGCTTCCTGAGGGTCCGGTAATCACGATTCCTGCAGGCTCTACAAATATTCCGGTGGCAAGCATCAATGGTTTCAAGAAAGGTGACAAGATGGCCATTGGCTACAATGCCACATATCCTGCTGTCTCCAACTCAACTGAGAAGTACGAGATTGTCACGATTACAGAGGTAGGCAAGCCTGGGACACAGGCCTGGCTCTCTATGGATGCGAAGCCGGGCGATACCAACATCAAGGTCTCATCAACCAGCAATATCTCTGTGGGCGACAAGATTCGCCTTGACATCGCAAGTGAGGGCCACGGCATAGAGACCGTCACCGTAAAGGCTGTGGGAACTGCCTCAAGCCGCAGCACATTCAACGGCCCGCTCGGCCCGGACGATAACCCAGGTACGGGCCTCGAGCTTGAGGAGCCTTTGAAGTATGCGCACTCATCGAATATGCCGTTCAGTGTGAACGGTACCGGAATCAGCTTTGAGCCGGCATCGCGGTTTGACCACTCAAGTAATGAGCCTGTACTGCCTCTGATTTATGCGATAGAGCTTGACGAGCCTCTGGCATCGGCACATCCTATTGACGAGGTTGTGTTTGATGCTAATGTCACTACTGCCGGCTATCAGGGTCAGGTGGCTGCCGACCAGTTGTTTGGCGGTCCGGCTCTAAATGCCTCGCAGGGTAATATGGTGCTGCGCACTGCCAAGGGGCTTATTGTGGATGCCCTTAACTATGGCGGTGTGGTTGATCCGTGGCTTGGTGAGGGCTATCACGGAGAGGCAGGCGCGGGTGCCGGTGGCAGTTATGCCGCAGCTCCTTCCGCAGGTGGCCGACGCGGTTTCGGTGCCGCGCCAGTATCATCGCCTGATGTAAGCTCCGGCCGTTATCCTGACGGCAATGATACCGATGACAACAAGCGCGACTTCCGTATCCAGAGCTCATTCAGCATTGCATCTGCCGCAAAGGCTGGAATCGACAACATCAAGGTTACCGGTACTCAGGGCGTATCAATAGGCAAGCGTTTCTATATCGGCTCAGGCGATAACCTTGAGGCAGTCAATGTAGCAGTTATCGGTACAACAGGATGCACTGTTCTTGCCAAGGATGCCGCAGCAAACGATACTGAGCTGGCAGTGGCAAGTTCGCAGGGCTTCTCGGCAGGCCAGACAATCTATGTAACGGTTGATGGCAAGGATATCAAGGCTGTTGTTCAGCGAGTGGTGGCCGCTCCAAGAAGATTCGGATACGGAATGCCTCAGAATGCTCAGGCACCGACTGATACCATTGTCCTTAATGAGCCTCTCGGTACCTCAGTGTCAGCCGGCGCTCAGGTGGCGGGCTCAGGCCTCTCACTGGGAATGCCTCTCAGATATGACCATTCCGCAGGCGAGATAATAGCTACGGCCGTTCCTACACCTGGAATGCCGAATGTATATTGATTTTTTCTGAATTGATGTTCAGAGAAAAGAGACTATGGAGATGGGTCACGGCACTTTTGTGTGTCGTGGCCCTTGTCCTGTGTGTCATAATGGTTGTCCACTCACTCACCGGCACTCGTCTTGTAGGTTGCTCTGCCGGCTCCTCGTGCGATGCCGTCTTAGGCAGCCGCTGGTCTTTGCTGTTCGGAGTGATTCCAATAAGCGGAATGGCCGCAGGTGTCTGGCTGGCTATGCTTGTCTGTTCCGCGTATATGCTGTTTGCAGATGGCAAGGATGTTGAGCTGGACGATATGGTCAGTACGGTTATGCTGATGCTGGCTGGCGCGGTGACAGGAAGCGCTATATGGTTCACTGTCTTGCAGGTATGGGCTATTCAGGAGTTCTGCCCGTATTGTATGAGCGCGCATCTTACAGGAATAATAGTCTCACTGATTCTGCTTTCCGCACCTGATGTCGGGCACAAGGCAAGGAAATTCGCCATTGGCCTGACGGCCGCAGCGGTTCTGGCAGGGCTTCAGCTGGTTACCACACCCCGCAGCGCCTTTATAAAAGGAAGTGCCGGGGAACCTCTTGCTGAGATTCAGATTGGCGATGCACCCATTACTGGCAGCGAGGATGCCCGGATGGTTGTGACGCTTTTGTTTGATTATCAGTGCTCGCATTGCAGAAAACTGCACTCTATGTTACCG
Source organism: uncultured Bacteroidales bacterium (assembly GCA_937898885.1). Taxonomy (GTDB): domain Bacteria; phylum Bacteroidota; class Bacteroidia; order Bacteroidales; family Bacteroidaceae; genus Colenecus. The sequence continues at coordinate 25,180 of CALDKD010000072.1, forward strand.
GATGTGGTGGAGCAGAGCGGGGGTAAGCTCGCATTCCTGCTTTGTCCTACTCCGCTCAGTGTGAGTTGTAACCCTTATATTCCGGCAAGTGGCGATGATCCTTTCAAAGGCTCCTGCGAGCTTGCCCGTCTTGCCCTGGCAGTCTGGTATGCGGCGCCTGAGCTGTTTGAGGAGTATGATGCCTGGCTCTTCTCATCGGAACAACCGGGAGGGTGGAGACCGCGGCCTGTCGATGAGGCCCGGATGTATGCGTCTGAACTGTTGGAAAGAGTGTCTGTTGATCTGGAAAATGCCTTGGGTGACTCACGCATAGACTCCGCACTGGCACTTCACGTTGAGTTGCTGGGCCGCACCGCGCAGGGCGGAAGCGGTGGAATCCCACGGATGATATACGGCCAGCTCTGGATTACTCCCGAGGCGGACAATGCCGCATCATTGCTGTCTGATATCCAGACGGTTTTCGAAGAATCACCGGAATAGCATCGTTTCTACCATCTTTTTTGTACTTTCGCACAGATTATTGTAGGTGAGATATGAAGATAGTCTGTGTGGGCTGGAACTATGCGGAGCACAATAAAGAGCTTCCGTGTGCGTTAAATGAAGGGGACTCGCCTGTGGTCTTCTTCAAGCCGGATTCGGCTTATCAGAGGAATCGCAGGCCGTTTTTCCTGCCTGATTTCTCTCAGAGGGTGGAGTATGAGGCGGAGCTCGTATTCAGAATAAGCCGTCTAGGGAAAAGCATCGGGGCCAGGTTTGCCGACAGGTATGTTGATGCCGTTACAGTGGGCATTGATTTCACGGCACGCGATATGCAGGCTGACTGCAGGGCAAAAGGTCTCCCATGGGGACTGAGCAAAGGCTTTGACGCATCGGCAGTGGTGGGTGATATGATTCCGCTTCCTGAAACGGGAAAGGATCTGGACGGGCTGAGGTTCAGGCTTGACATTGATGGCGTTACAGTGCAGGAGGGATTCTCGGGCGATATGATTTTCCCGGTGCGGAGAATCATTGAGTATGTGAGTGGCTTCTGTACTATGAAAACCGGTGACCTGTTGTTTACAGGGACTCCAAAGGGTGTTGGTCCTGTCAAGGTGGGGCAGCATCTGGAGGGGTATCTGGAGGATAGGAAGGTACTGGATTTTCATATCAGATAGTATTTGTATTGAAAAGACGGGTAGCTTACATATTAGCTTTTCTGCTCTCTCTCAGTATGGGGCTGAGGGCTCAGGTCTTTACGGAGATTGACTGGAGTGTCATAGGATGTGATACTCTATTGCCCTATTATGGCTGTCAGCAGAGTCTTGATGAGAATTACTCACGTTACAGATATAGTGCGGATATAGAGTATCCGGAATTCGTTCCTGTTACGGATGACGAGGCATCGCGCTGGCGGCTGAGGCGTCTGGCGGGAAAACTGGAGGAATGGCCTGAGGTATCGGCATCGGTGGGGTCGAGCCGTGGGGAGGGGCTTCTTGACATAGGCTTTATACCCATTGTAGAGCGAGGCGGCGTTTTTTATAAAATCAAGTCTTTCAAATTGGTTGTCAGAAAGAGCCAGATTGTCAGTGCCTCTGGCGCCGGGTCGGGCTCAGGGCGATATACACGCACGTCGGTCCTGAGCCAGGGCAACTGGTATAAGATACGCGTCTCCAAGTCGGGCGTTTACAGGCTTTCTGCAAAGCTCTTGTCCTCAATGGGCTTTAACGATGCATCAAAGGTGCGCCTGTACGGATACGGAGGCACGCTGCTGCCAGAGACCGGACTTGAGACACTGCCTGACGACTTGCAGGAGATACCACTGTGGCGTGAGTCGGGCAATCTGCTGTTTTATGCAAACGGACCTTTGTCGTGGAGCCTGGGGTCAGATGGTACCTACAGCCACACTTGGAATACTTACTCTGAATACGGCTGTTATTTTGTTACGGCTTCGGACTCCATAACGCCTATGGCAGTGCCGGAAGTGAGCGTGGATGATGGCAGAGGATATACTGTGACCAAGTCACCCTGCTATGAGCTGTATGAGCGCGATGCCTTCAGCTGGTATCATTCCGGCCGCCGCTTCTATGACGACTTTGACTTTGTGAACAATCCGTCATCTACATATAGTTTTAATCTGGCTGGCGTAACAGACGATGACGCATCGCTTACCGTGGCTTTCTCTACCGATGGAACGGCGGTGTCCGAGCTTGGCGTGAGCGTAAACCAGAAGAGTGTGGGAAAGCTTGTTATTCCAGTCAAAGGCTCGGAGACAAGAGCCGCTCTGGCATCACAGACTTTCAAAGTGCCGGGCAGCCTGTTCAATGGCAATGACAAGATTCAGCTGTATCATACCAAACCGGATGGGGTATCGGGGAGGCTCGATTACATCAGGCTCAATTTCACAAGGGAGCTTGCGTTGCGTGGCCAGTTCGACTGCTTCCGTTCTACAAATGTCGCGGGTACTTACTCCTATTTGATAAAGAATGCGGCGAATTGTATTGTATGGCGGTTGGGAGCAGGCGGCTCAATAGAGAATGTTCCGGTCAATGCCCGTGAGGGGGCTCTGGCTACAGAGAGTATCGCGACTGTTCCTGGTGAGGAATTTGTGGTGCTGGATCCTAAGGCGTCATTCCCGGAACCGGAGCTGGCAGGTCCTGTTGAGAATCAGAACCTGCACGGACAGGAGTCTGTCGATATGGTGATAATCGTTCCTGCCGGCGGTAAGCTGACCGCACTGGCCAATTCACTTCGTGACGAGCATATTAGCCGCGACGGGCTTTCCGCCATAGTGGTTCCTGCAGATAAGATATACAATGAGTTCTCCTCTGGTACTCCGGACGCCACCGCATACCGTCGTTTCCTGAAAATGCTGTTCGACAGGGCGGAGAAGGGCCATGAGCCACGCTATCTTCTGCTGTTCGGAGGCGGAGCGTGGGACAATCGTATGGTTACGCCGGACTGGCGCGGAGCTGACCCGGATGATTTCCTTCTCTGCTATGAGTCGGACAACAGTATAAGTGAGATAAACTCATATGTCGCAGATGACTATTATGGCCTTCTTGCGGATGGAAAGGGAAGGAACATTTTTTCCGATAAGGTAGATATCGGCATCGGTCGTTTCCCCGTCATTTCCGTGAATGATGCCAAGGTGATGGTTGACAAAACCATCTCCTATATGCGTGGAGAGAATGCCGGTGACTGGCAGAACAAAGTGCTCATTCTGGGTGATGATGGCGACAACAACATCCATATGGAGCAGGCCGACTCACTTTCCCGCAGAATGTCGGGACTGTATCCCGCTTTGAATATTAAGAAGATTTATTGGGATGCCTATAATATGGAGGTATCCGCATCGGGCAACAGCTATCCATCTGTACGTGCGGAGATACTCAGGCAATTGGAGGAAGGTGCCCTTCTCGTGAATTACACAGGTCACGGAAGCGCTGATGTGATCTCCCACGAGCTGGTCCTTGACAAGGGCGATTTCTCTAAGCTCTCATCGCCAAGGCTACCTCTGTGGGTTACGGCATCATGCGATATCACTCCGTTCGACGCATCGTTCGAGTCTATAGGAATGAACGCCCTGCTTAATCCTTCAGGTGGCGCTCTGGCTATGTTCACAACGGCACGCACTGTATATTCCAGCGAGAATCAGAAAGTGAATATTCTTTTTGATGAGTTCGTGCTGGACCGTCAGAACAGGCTGGGTGATGCAGTCAGACTGGCAAAGGCTCGTCTGGTAACCCCACCTGCGCCTCCGTCTCACTGGCCTACGGATTACAGCGTGAATAAGATACATTATGTGCTTCTTGGGGATCCGGCATTGCGGCTGGCTGTACCGCAATATGACATAGTGGTGGATTCTGTCAGCACAGGAGCCATGCAGGACGGCTTGCCTATCGCTCAGGCAGGAGGGATAGTTACTGTGTCCGGTCACCTGTCGGATGAGAGCGATGCCTTGATTTCCGGGTTCAACGGTATTGTGCATACCGCTTTCTTTGACAGCAAGAGGCATATCGTAGCCCGTAACAACGCAGGCAGTGCCGACAGGAATTTTGAATACGATGATTATGACAGGATGCTTTATGCCGGCTCTGATTCTGTGCGAGACGGCCACTTCACATTGAGGTTCCCTGTACCCAAGGAGATAAACTACTCTGATGCCGCAGGACGCATAGTCCTTTATGCTGGTTCTGACTGCACACTCTCCGCACACGGCTGGACAGACAGATTCCTGGTTGGAGGAACCAGCGCGGAGATGTCATCGGATACTACAGGCCCTTCCATATCACTATATCTGAATACTCCTGATTTTGAATATGGCGCCAGAGTCAACTCCACACCCTGTCTTGTGGCGGAGTTGAGCGACGAGGATGGAATCAACTCGTTCGGCAACGGAGTCGGTCACGATTTGCTGTTGGTGGTTGATAATGATCCGCGTTATACATACGTGCTGAATAACTACTATTCATCGCTGGATGGCGATTATAGAAAAGGCAGGGTGGTATATTCAATTCCAGAATTGCCGGAAGGCCGTCATAACCTGATGTTCAGAGCCTGGGATGTGCTAGGTAACTCTTCCGTAGGCTATCTTGGATTTGTTGTTGACGAGGATGCCGGGGTAACTGCTATGGCAGAGGCTGCGCCGAATCCGGCCAAAGACCGGACATCGTTCGTCGTTAGCCACAACAGACCTGGCAGCGTAGCCTCGATTGACATCCAGGTAATGGATACAAGAGGACGTATCCTGTGGAACCATAAGGCAGAGGGCGCATCTCTGTCCAATGTGTCAATTATTGACTGGAATCTGCATAGTGACAGCGGCCAGAGTCTGCAGAAGGGATTGTACATATTCAGGATTGTAATCAATGACACCGACGGCTCGTCTGTTCCGGTGTCGGGTAAGTTGCTCGTGCTGTGAAATAGTGTGAAAAAAGAGTAGTCATACAATAAAAGCAGGCTGTTGTCAGTTTATTATTTACTGTGTCTATCATACGGATGCATTTGAGAAGAATATGAGGAAATTCCATATAACGATATTACTCTCGCTGATAGCCGTTATTCAGGTATCGGCCCAGAAGAATATCTTCAATCCTGTCTATACGGGTGTGACATCGCTTTCCATAGCCCCCGACTCAAGAGCCGGCGCCTTGGGTGATGTGGGTTGTGCCACAGACCCATATTTCGATACAAACAACCAGTATTGGAATCCGGCCAAGTTCCCGTTTACAAAGAGCCCGGCAGGAGTGTCGCTGTGCTATACTCCCTGGCTCAGGAAACTCGTGAGCGATATTGACCTGGCGTATCTGACAGGCTATGGCAAGATTGATGACTACTCTGCCGTAAGCGGCTCGCTGACATACTTCTCACTCGGTGAGGTCATTGCGAATACATATACCATCCGGCCGTATGAGATGGCTTTGGACTTCGCCTATTCAAGAATGCTTTCGGAGACATTCTCCACTGCTGTGGCCCTGCGTTTCATTTACTCGGACCTGCAGTACAATTACGCTGATGACATAACTCCGGGCAAGGCGTTTGCCGCTGATATCGCTATGTACTACAATAATTATGTAGGTATCGGCAGACGTGACTGTATGCTTGGCCTCGGACTCAATATCTCCAATATAGGTAGCAAGATATCGTACGACGGAGGGCAGACAAACCAGTTCATACCTACCAACCTGAGGCTTGGCGCATCGTTGCTGATACCTATTGACGGATACAACTCATTCTCCATCAATGCGGATATCAACAAGATGCTTGTTCCCACAAAGCCTACATACTCGCAGTTTATGCTTGAGGAGCATCCCGGCGAGACCGATGACAAGTTCAGCTATGCGTCGGAGTACGCCACGTGGGTGGAGTCAACGGGCTACAACGATGTCTCATCAATTGCCGGTATGTTCAAGTCGTTCGCGGATGCCCCTGGCGGATTCGAGGAGGAGCTAAGGGAGATTTACTGGGGCGTAGGCGTTGAGTATATCTATAATGACCAGTTCACGGTTCGTGCCGGCTATCATTACGAGGATCAGTATAAAGGTAACCGCAAATACTTTACGGTTGGCGCCGGATTCAGAATGAGCGTATTCTCGCTCGATGCGGCATATCTGGTGTCAACCTCACAGAGCAATCCGTTGGACCAGACCCTCAGATTCTCTCTGTCGTTTGATCTGGACGGTATAAAGACAATGTTTGGAAGATGATAAGGGTAGGTTTAGGATACGACGTACATCAGTTCGCCGAGGGCCGCGAGTTGTGGCTGGGCGGAATAAGAATACCATATCAGAAAGGTCTGCTGGGCCATTCCGACGCAGATGTGCTGATTCACGCCATATGCGATGCGATGCTTGGCGCTGCCAACCTGCGTGATATAGGTTTCCATTTTCCGGACAAGGATCCCGCATATTCCGGCATTGACAGCAAAATCCTGCTGAGAGAGTGTGTAAGGCTGCTCGATGAGAAAGGGTACCGGATTGGCAATATTGACGCCACCGTATGTGCCGAGGAGCCGAAACTGAATCCTCACATTCCACAAATGCAGAGAGTACTGTCTGAGTGTATGGGAATAGATGCAGACCTCGTATCAATAAAGGCCACCACTACGGAGAAGCTTGGCTTTACCGGCCGCGGCGAGGGTATGTCAGCGTATGCCGTCTGTCTGATAGAGTCCAAGTAACCCGCTTATAGGCTCGGGCACGAGTCCTTCAACTGAAAGTCCTTTCTGCAATCTGTCGCGTATCTCCGTTGAGCTGATGTCTATCAGCGGACAATCAAGTATCCTTACATCACCCCTGTCGCTCCGCGGAAGGGGATAGCCGCTTCTCGGATAGACAATTATGGTATAGTTGTCAAGAATATACAGGTGCTCGCGCCACATATCGAATTTGGCCCAGTTGTCGGCGCCTATCACAAGACAGAATTCTCTATCGGGATATGCCTCAATCAGTTTACTTAGAGTTGTGGCTGTATATGATGGCTTCGGAAGGTTAAACTCAAAGTCCGATGCCGTGATACCTTCCTCATCCTCGGTTGCCTTGCGCGCCATCTGCAGTCTGAAATCGTCATCCATCAGGACCCGGTCCACCTTCCAGGGATTCTGGGGCGTGACCATAAGCCATAACTCATTGGCCATTCCTGCGTCCAGAACACCTCTGGCAACGGCAAGGTGTCCGTTGTGCAGAGGGTTGAAAGTACCTCCGAAGATGGCTGTGCGGATTTTGTCAGACATTAAGAAATTCCGTTACTTTGCCGTATGCCTCTGCCTTTGCCACAGACATATCGTCGTTTACGATTATAGTATCGAACCTGGATGAGAACTCTATCTCCTTCTCTGCCTTGGCAAGTCGTGTCTCAATCACTTCCATTGAGTCTGTTCCCCTCTTGATGAGGCGGCGGCGAAGCTCCTTGACAGACGGTGGCATAATGAATACGGACAAAGCCCTTTCTCCAAAGTATTTCTTGATATTGCAGCCTCCGGCCACATCTACATCAAATACGACATTGTATCCATCTGCCAGACGCTTCTCAATCTGCTCTTTGAGGGTACCATAGAAGCATCCGGGATAGACCTCCTCGTACTCAAGAAACTCGTCTGCGGCAATCCTGTCGCGGAACTCCTGCTCAGAAAGGAAGAAATACTCCACTCCGTCGCGCTCTGTTCCCCTGGGCTTGCGGCTTGTAGCTGAGATTGAGAAAACAAGCTTAAGGTCCGGATGCTCCAGAAGTGAGTTTACTATTGTGGACTTGCCTGAGCCCGAGGGCGCTGAGAAAATAAGACACTTTCCTGCCATAATCATTTACATTACGTTCAAAACCTGTTCTTTGATCTGCTCCAGCTCATCCTTCATACGGACAACGATTATCTGCATCTCCGCCTGATTGCTCTTGCTTCCAAGGGTGTTGATCTCGCGGCCCATCTCCTGTGCGATGAATCCCAGTTTCTTGCCCTGGCCGTGGCCGTTGTCAAGTGTCTCAAGGAAATAATCAAGATGGTTTGTCAGACGCTGCTTCTCCTCGTTGATGTCAAGCTTCTCAATGTAGAAAATGAGTTCTTGCTCAAAGCGGTTCTTGTCATAGTCGGCACCGGCCACACTCTCAAGAGACTCGCGCAGATGATCCTTGATTTTTGATACACGCTCCTGCTCGAAAGGAGCTATGGATGCCAGCAGCTCCCTTATGTTGCTGATTTTCTCGCGGAACTTTGCCTCAAGAGCCTTGCCCTCCTGTGTGCGGAATTCCATCAGCCCGTCAATTGCCTGGCCGATTGCCTTGCAGGCTGCCTGCCAGATCTCGTCGGAAAGCTGCTCAGGGGCACTTTGGGAGATTACATCAGGAAGACGCAGAATGGTCTGGAACCAGTCAGAAGGCAGCTCAATCTGCTGCTGGAGTGATATCTCGCGTATCTGTGAGATGTATCCGGCAAGAACGTCTGAATTAATGGACTGACCTGACGCTGACGCACTGTCCTCAACCATAAGCGAGAAGTCGCACTTGCCACGCTCAAGTGTGGTGGCAATCTGCGACCGTATCTCCAGCTCTTTCTCTTTGAAAAGAGGCGCTATGCGGGTGGAGATGTCCATGGATTTGCTGTTAAGCGATTTTATCTCGGCGGTAATGCTCCTGGTTCCTGTCTTGACGGTGCCCTTACCGTAACCTGTCATTGACTGTATCATATCACATTCGTTTATATAGACTGCAAAAGTACGTTTTTTTAGGAATAAATAAGTACTTTTGTAGGTTAGGACTGAAATAGAGTTGTAGATGAGTTGCATTTTGCATATTGAGTCTGCCACAGACGGCTGCTCGGTGGCTGTGAGCGAGGAGGGCGAGCTGCTTTTCTTCAAGGAGGATCATACGGAACGGAATAATGCCGTGACGCTCGGCGTATTTGTGGATGAGGCGCTTTCCCTCATAGACAGCCGTGGGCTTGAGATGACCGCGGTGTCCGTAAGCGAGGGCCCCGGCTCTTATACAGGGTTGCGGATAGGGGTCTCAATGGCCAAGGGCATCTGCTATGCGCGTAATGCCAGGTTGCTAGCCATACCGACATTGAAACTGTTGTGCGTCCCCCTGTTGCTCTCAGATGAGCTGCCCGAGGATGCGCTTCTTTGCCCGATGATAGATGCCAGACGTATGGAAGTTTATTCTGCCGTTTATGACAGAGCTTTGGAGAGCGTTCGCGATACGCGTGCCGACATTGTTGAAGCAGATACATATCGTGAGTATCTGGACTCTCATCCGGTATATTTCCTTGGAAACGGCTCAGGTAAGTGCAAGGAGTGCATAACTCATCCCAATGCTCATTTTGTTCCTGACTGCAGGCCTTTGGCAAAATGGAGCTTCCCGTTGGCCGAGAGAGCTCTGCTGAATGGCGAGAGTGAGGATGTGGCCTACTTTGAGCCATTCTACCTGAAGGATTTTATTGCTTTGAAACCGAAAAAACTTATTTGATGGAATACAATACTCAACGTGAGCATCTGCCGATGCCTGAATACGGCCGCTCCGTACAGGAAATGATTGACCATGCCCTTTGCATTGAGGACAAGGCTGAGCGTCAGCGCTGTGCAGAGTCGATAATTAACATTATGTGGGGTATGTTTCCCACACTTAGAGACGTTCCGGATTTTCAGGTCAAGCTGTGGGACCATCTGGCTTATATGGCGGATTACAAACTGGATATAGATTATCCGTTTGAGATTACCCGTCTTGATAAGGCGAGGCAGATTCCGGAGCATATAGATTATTCCAACGGTGAGATTCGTTTCCGTCATTATGGCCGTATAATTCCAGAACTGATTGAAAAGGCTGTTTCTATGCAGAATGGACCAGTGAAAAGTCAGCTGGTGAGGCTAATTGCCGCTCAGATGAAGAAGGATCTTCTGCTCTGGAACAAAGAGATGGCCGAGGACAGCCGCATTGTGGAGGACATCCGCTATTTCTCCAAAGGCCGGCTGGAGGTTGATGCCGAAAGCATCAGTCTGAGTCTCGCCGTATCGCAGAACAACTCACAGCAGGGCGGACGGCAGTCGCGTCAGTTCCAGCGTAATAAGAAAAACCGGAAAAGATATTGACACTATGGCATCATTCATCATTGAGGGCGGTCACCGGTTGAGTGGCACTATCGTGCCGCAGGGAGCCAAGAACGAGGTCCTGCAGATACTCTGTGCGGTTCTGCTGACTTCCGATGAGGTTATCGTGCGGAATGTGCCGGATATTCTGGATGTAAACAATCTGATAGACCTCCTCTCATCACTTGGCGTACACTCCCGTCGCATATCTGCCGGCGAGTGGTCCTTCAAGGCTGAGAAGATAGATATGGATTTCGCACTGAGCGGGGAGATGGTACGCAAAAGCGCAGGTCTTCGTGGCTCTGTCATGCTCCTGGGGCCGCTGCTTGCAAGGACAGGACGCACGGTCGTGAGCAAACCCGGTGGAGATAAAATAGGGCGCCGGCGCGTTGATACCCATATCAACGGTTTGAAGGCTCTTGGCGCTAGGTTTACACTGAATGAGGAGAAAGGATGCTATGAGTTATCGGCGGACAAGCTGAAAGGATGCTATATGCTGCTTGACGAGGCCTCAGTGACAGGTACCGCCAACATTGTAATGGCATCGGTCCTGGCAGAGGGTGTGACCACGATTTACAATGCTGCCTGTGAGCCATACGTACAGCAGTTGTGCCGGATGCTGAATAATATGGGGGCTTGCATATCGGGCATAGGAAGCAATCTTCTGACCATCACCGGAGTAAGCAGTCTTCACGGTGCCACACATACCATACTTCCCGATATGATTGAGGTGGGAAGCTTTATCGGTATGGCGGCTATGACAGCCAGCGAGCTTACCATAAAGGATGTATCGTACGATAATCTCGGCGTGATACCTGAGAGTTTCCGCAGGCTTGGAATTACAGTACTCCAGCAGGGTGACGACATTCTTGTGCCGGCTCAGGAGCATTACCAGATAGACTCGTTCATAGACGGCTCAATTATGACATTGGCCGATGCTCCATGGCCAGGACTTACTCCAGACTTGTTGAGTGTGCTTCTGGTTACCGCAACCCAGGCAAAAGGCAGCGTGCTCATTCATCAGAAGATGTTCGAGAGCCGTCTGTTCTTTGTGGATAATCTGATTGATATGGGAGCGCAGGTTATTCTTTGTGACCCGCATCGTGTGGTCGTGATAGGTCACGACCGTCATTTCACGCTTCACGCCAGAAGAATGTCATCGCCGGACATCAGGGCTGGCATCGCTATGCTGATTGCGGCAATGAGCGCTGAAGGTGTGAGCCGCATAGACAACATCGGCCAGATAGACCGTGGATATCAGAATATTGACAAACGTCTTGTGGCACTGGGCGCAAGCATAACACGTATGGATTGATGATAGGAAGAGACGAGGTTACGGGCTGCGGAACTATCCTTCGCTCACACGGGGTTGAGGGCGAGGTGGTCGTGCCTGTGTCCGGCGATTTCCTGGAATCAACAGGTCTGCCTTTTCTGGTGCTTGATATGGATGGCATTCTGGTGCCTTTCCTTATTGAGTCATTCAGGAGTCGTGGCGCGTCAACAGCATTGGTGAAGCTGGAAGGCGTTGATACATTGGAGCAGGCTGACTCGCTCAGGGGCAAGAGCGTGTGGCTTCTGAAAAAGTACATCAATGAGGATGTGGAGGATGATTTCTCGCCAGATATGTTCATTGGCCTGCAGGCATCGGATGTCAAGGCCGGTAAGCTTGGAGTAGTGGATGCCGTGGATGACAGCACGCCAAATGTGTTGTTCCTTATCAGAAATGGTGAGCGCGAGATAATAGTTCCTGCGAACCCTGCCCTAGTAAGAAGTGTGAATATCCTGAAGGGACAGATTGTCTTTGATTTGCCTGATGGCCTTATAGATATGTGATGCGATATGGGTAGTTTGGAGCGTAAACGCAAGAGAATAGGCCGTATGAGTCTCTGGCAGCGGGTTACCAGAAGATTCAGACTGAGAATTGTCAACGAGGATGAGTTGAGGGATGTCGTATCCAGATCTGTCAGCTGGCTTGACCTTATTGTGCTTTTCCTGGCGTTGGCTGCTGTAATATCGGTAATTGCCATTATGCTGTACAGATGTTCCCCCAGTCAGAAACGACTTGCCGACAATGACTATATGCTACGCCAGCAGGTGGTAAGTGATATGCTCCGATTGGACTCAATAGAGAACATCGTGTCAACACGCGATTATTACATACAGAATATCCAGAATATCCTGCTGGGAAAGATTGATGTTGACTCTGTCACTTCAATTGACTCAATCGTAACCGCAGACCCGAATCTGGAGATAGACCGCTCTGATATAGAGAAGGCCTTCGTTGAGCAGTACGAGGAGGCAGAGAGATACAATGTCACATCGCAGACTCCTGTTGCCGGTGACGTGCAGAGCCGGAATCTGTTCCGTCCCGCATCGGGTGTGATAACGGTTCCATTTGATATGCAGAAACGTCATTACGGTGTTGACATAGCCGCCAGCCCCAATGAGAGTGTAGTCTCTATTCTTGACGGAACTGTGGTGATGAGTGGTTATACCTCGGAGGATGGTTACGTTATCTGCATACATCACGCCGGAGATATGATCTCGGTGTATAAGTATTGCAGCTCGCTTCTCAAGAAAGAGGGTGACAAGGTTAAGGCTGGCGATGTGGTGGCATTGGTGGGTAATGTGGGCTCTGTCTATTCAAGCTCACATCTGCATTTTGAATTATGGTACGAGGGTCAGCCGCTTGACCCGCAAAATTATATTGTATTCTAGTGAAAAGACAAATAGCGATTCTGGGCTCCACTGGCTCGATAGGCAGTCAGGCTCTGGATGTGATTGCCGCAAACAGTGATTTGTACGAGGTATATGCGCTTACTGCCAACAATAATGTTGAGAGACTCGTTGAGCAGGCCCGCAAGTTTATGCCCGAGGCAGTGGTGATAGCGAATGAGGCGAATTATAGCAAAGTCAAAGAGGCGTTGTCTGACTTGCCAATAAAGGTATATGCAGGTGCCGATGCCCTGTGTCAGGTCGTGACCGCAGAGCCAATTGATATTGTTCTGGCATCAATGGTGGGTTTCGCCGGACTTAGACCTACAATAGAGGCAATCAAGGCCGGTAAGGCTATCGCCCTTGCCAACAAGGAGACGCTTGTGGTAGCCGGTGAGCTTGTCACGGCACTGGCCAATAAATATAAGGTTCCGGTACTTCCTGTGGATTCAGAGCATTCGGCAATATTCCAGTGCCTTCACGGAGAGTTTGAGAATGAGGTTGAGAAGATTATCCTGACCGCATCGGGCGGCCCGTTCCGTACGTTTACAAAAGAGCAGCTGGCTACAGTGACCAAAGAGCAGGCGCTCAGGCATCCCAACTGGGATATGGGCGCGAAGATTACCATAGACTCAGCATCGCTGATGAACAAGGGATTTGAGGTTATAGAGGCTAAATGGCTGTTTGGCGTATCGTACGACAAGATTGAGGTGGTGGTGCATCCGCAGTCTGTGATTCACTCTATGGTACAATATACCGATGGTGCCATAAAGGCTCAGCTGGGTGCTCCCGATATGCATCTGCCAATCCAGTACGCGTTCTCATATCCATTGCGTCTGAAGTCTGATTTCCCCAGGGTTGACTTCACCAAGACCGGCAGTCTCACATTTGAGAAACCTGACACGGCGCGCTTCCGCAATCTGGCACTGGCATATCAGGCAATTGAGGCCGGTGGAAGTATGCCCTGTGTGCTGAATGCCGCAAACGAGGTCTGTGTGGCGGCTTTCCTTCACGACAGGATTGGTTTCCTGCAAATGAGCGATGTCATTGAGAAGACAATGAATGCCGTCCCAATAGAGCGCACGCCTTCGCTTGAGGATTACATCCGTATTGACCAGGAGTCACGCAAGGTGGCTGCCTCTTTTTTGTAATAAGTAATTATTCTGATTTGATATGTCTCCATTCTGGATCAGGCTGTTTCAGCTTATATTGTCACTGACAATTCTTGTAGTGTTTCACGAGTTCGGTCATTTCCTGTTCTCAAGGGTGTTCAAGGTGAGGGTTGAGAAGTTCTATGCCTTCTTCAATCCTAATTTCTCCATTTTCCGCATAAAGAGGGTCAACGGAAAGTTGCGCTGCAAGTTTTTCGCACCGAATGTGCCCGAGAGCTACGAGGAGGAGAAACGCTTCAACTTTGAAGGAAAGGAGGAGACTATATATAAACCGGTGGATTTGGATACTCTGCCTGAGGATGACTGGCGCCGTAATCCTGAGAATACCGAGTTCGGAGTGGGCTGGGTGCCGTTCGGTGGTTATTGCAAGATTGCCGGAATGATTGACGAGTCGATGGATGTGGCCTCCATGCAGCAGGAGCCCAAACCTTGGGAGTTCCGCACCAAGCCCGCCTGGCAGCGTCTGCTGATTATGGTTGGAGGCGTTCTGTTCAATTTGCTTCTTGCCTTCTTCATCTATTCAATGGTCCTTCTCAAATGGGGTGACAGCTATATACCTGTAGATGCTCCGGTCTTTGGCTATGAGTTCAACGATCACGCAAAGTCCCTTGGATTTCAGGACGGAGACATCATAGTAAGCACAGACAGTAAGAAATCCGTATCGTACGATGCCGACCTTTATCGCGATATAGCCAAGGCCAAGACAGTGACGGTACTCCGTAATGGCAGCGAGGTGGTACTTCAGATGCCCGATGAGCTCTCATTGTTCGATTTTACCCGCGATGTACCGTTTATCTCAGTACTCAGCCCTATGACCGTTGACAGTGTCACTGCCGATGGAGGCGCTATGGCGGGCGGTATGATGGCCGGTGATACCATTATCTATGTAAACGGTATGCGTGCGTCAACCTGGACAAGTTTCCAGGCTGTGCTTGCCTCTATGATGTCGGACGGTGTATCGTCTCATGACCTGAATATCGTAGTAAGCCGTTCCACCGGTCTTGATACCTTGAAAGTGGTGGCCGACGCAGATTTCAGAATTGGTATCGTGCACTATACAAAAGAGTATCAGTACAAGGACATAGAGTATAATTTCTGGCAGTCAATACCTGCCGGAATCAAATACGGCTGGAACACTTTAGCCACATACGTGGGCGATTTCCGCTATGTGTTCACCAAAGAGGGTGCCAAGTCATTGGGCGGTTTCGGCACCATAGGCAGCATTTTCCCGGCCAAATGGAACTGGCACGCATTCTGGCTTATGACGGCCTTCCTCTCTGTGATTCTGGCCTTTATGAATATTCTGCCTATTCCCGCCCTGGACGGCGGCTATGTGCTGTTCCTTCTTGTTGAGGTACTTACAGGACACAAGCCTGGCGATAAGTTCCTTGAGCGCGCCAATACGGTGGGAATGATTATACTGTTTGCACTCCTGATAGTAGCAAACCTGAACGATATTCTCAGATTGTTCGGCGTAATCTGAGTCTGCGTCAAAAATGGGTCAAGGTACCTGTCCCTCTGACCCACACGGCGAGAGTCCTGCCTCGGCCGCTTTCTTTATCAGGAACTCAAGAGCGGCATCGTGCTCGTTGGGGATTATGCCATCCAGTATGGCGTCTTTGATGGCGCTCTTCAGCTCGCCTACTATCGCTGTTGGCGGAAGGTTGAACAGAGTCATGATCTCGTTGCCGTCAACGGGCGGCTGGAAGTTGCGTATGCGGTCACGCTCCTCCAGATCCTTTAGTTTCTGACGTACCAGCTGGAAGTTTTCCAGCAGTCTTTGCTTTTTCTGCTCATTGCGCGATGTTATGTCAGACTCGCACAGCAGCATCAAGTCATCAATGTCGTCTCCGGCATCGAACAGGAGACGTCTTACAGCAGAGTCCGTTACGATGTCATCTACAATGTTGATGGGGCGCATATGCAGCTCTACCATTTTCTGCACATACTTCATCTTCTCATTCTGAGGCAGTTTCATGTTGCGGAAGATGCCGGCTATCATACGGCTGCCTACTATGTTGTGGTTGTAGAATGTCCATCCGTGGGCGGCATCCCATTTCTTGGTGCGCGGCTTGCCTATATCGTGAAGAAGTGCGGCCCAGCGAAGCCAGACATTGTCTGATTTTGCGGCTACATTGTCCAGTACGGTAAGACTGTGAAGGAAAACATCCTTGTGCCCGCGTCCGTTCACAGTCTCCACACCCTCCAGGGCTGCCAGCTCTGGGAATATCAGTGGCAACAGTCCGCATCTGTCCAGGTCTATGAATCCTTTGGATGGAACTGGCGACATTATTATCTTTCCCAGCTCATCGGCTATTCTCTCCTTCGAGATGATTCCTATGCGCTCGCGGTTATGTTCCAGTGACTCAAACGTGCGGTCCTCAATATAGAAATTGAGCTGTGTGGCGAACCTTATGCAGCGCATCATTCGCAGAGGGTCATCGCTGAATGTTATGTCCGGGTCCAGTGGGGTGCGTATGATGCGGTCCTCAAGGTCGTAGATACCATCGAACGGATCTACAAGCTCACCGAAACGTGCTCCGTTCAGGCAGATGGCCATTGCGTTGATTGTGAAGTCGCGCCGGTTCTGGTCATCCTCAAGTGTGCCGTTCTCAACAATCGGTTTGCGGGAGTCGTGCCGGTATGACTCTTTGCGCGCACCTACGAACTCAACCTCAAGATTGCCCTTGCGCACCTGTGCGGTACCGAAGTTCTTGAAAAGGCTTACGCTGGTTCCACGCCCCAGAGCCTTGCCGAAGGCTTTGGCTATCTCAAGGCCGCTCCCGACAACCACTACATCGATGTCCTTGCAGGGCCTTTCCAGAAAAAGGTCGCGCACATAACCGCCCACAACATAACACTCCATACCAAGCTTGTCGGCAGTCTCGGAGAGAAGCCTGAACTCGGGTTTGTCCAGAAGGACGGCAAGCTCGCTGTCGCTGTATAACACCATATCACGCGCAATTCTTACTGCAAAGTTACAGTTTAACTCCACAAAAGGCTTATATTCGCGGAAAAATAGGGGATATGAGAAGATTATCTTTGCTTTTTGTGCTGTTTCTGGCAGTAGTTTCATGTGGCCAGGACGAGAACAAGCTTGCAGCCCGTTTTCTAGAGCGGGCCGCAGAGTGTATGTCTGGCGGAAGTTATCAGGAGGCTAAGCTGCTTATTGATAGCGTAAGGATAGTATATCCAAAGGCTTTTGAGGCTCGCAAGGAGGGCATCCGTCTGCTGCAGAAGGTGGAGATTGCCGAGGCTGAGCGGACCGTGGCCTTTCAGGACAGTGTGCTTTCTGCTCTGAGAGCCCGCCTTGATGAGGTTAAAGACAGGTTCGTATTTGAGAAAGACGAGAAGTATCAGGATATTGGAAACTATATGGTGTCATCTCAGTCTGTGGAGAAGAACATAGGGCGGAATTATATTCGCGGTCAGGTTGACGAGAAGGGAAGAATGACTCTTGTGTCCTCATTCAGCGGCACATCGTATATACACCACCGCTCGTTACGCCTGTCTAGCGGAGATAATTTTGTAGAGACACCTGTGTCGGACGATTTCTATGAGTATTCAGATCTGGGAGTCTGCTACGAGAAGTGTAATTTCACACACGGAAAGGACGGGGGCGCAGCCGCATTCATATCGCTTCATAAGGGAGAGCCGATAAAGGTCGAGATAAGGGGTACGCGTAATGTCAGTGCCGATATGAGGCCTGCCGACATCAACGCCATCTCGGAACTGTATTCATTCTCTTTGCTGCTGTCTTCCATAGATGAGGCAGCATCTCTTCGTGACGAGGCTCTGCGGAAAATCAAGTTTGTGAATGAGAATATTGCCAAGGCAGACTCCATTCAGCTCCAGAACGCTGCTCTCCGGTAAGTAATCAGGAGATTTCGCTGCGCAGTGACGGATTATCTGTTCAGCGTGAACTTAATAGTGAAACCGCAGTCGTGTGTCGATGTCGGGAATGACGATGTGGATACAAGCGGGAAGTTGCTCTGGAAATCATAGTAGAAATTCAGGGTAATCATCTTGCTGTATGTATAATCTGCGGCGAGCGATACCTTTACAGCCTTGTTGCCGCTTGTGGCCTGTGTTGACAGGGCCGAGATGTTGCGGCAGAGCGCGCTCTGGTTACGGTATGATACATCGCAGGTCATATTCAGGTCATTGCTCACTTTGTTCCTGCCCGTGCCAGGTCTCGCTCCAAGAATCTTGATGTCGGTGAGCTTGTAGCCAGCTCCGGCTACAATGTCATCTGATGATGTCTCAACCAGCTGGACTGATGTCATGCTCAGATTCATTACTCTGGTCTTGCGTATCTCAACCTTTGCGGTCATGCCGTTGTTCAGTGTCATATTCACACCTATCAATGGTGAGAATGACTCGTTTATGGATACTGTGCCAACATCGTACATACTGCTCGGTACGGGATTTCCAGTCTTGACGTCGTTTATGAAGCCCAGCCCGTTCATATATTCCATATATGATGAGAATGAGTTGTAGCTTCCTACGGAGAACACACTCTTATATGAGTGGGTAAGATTGAAACTCTTGAAGTATGTCTTGAAGAAGTCCAGCTTTGACAATCCTGAATAATTTACTGACCAGTTCGGCAATATGGACAGCAGTGACGGGAAGATGCTCAGTGAGGCTGAGGATGCGTCACGTCCTGTATATGTGGCTAGGAATGCCGGTATCATTACATCTGCCGAATACTTGCTCACACCACCGTTCGCAGGGTCGTACATCTGGCCAGGACGGCTGCTCTGCTGCGGATACCGGCTTCCCTTGTACTGGCTCTCTACTCTTTGCTGTATGATGCTCAGATTCTCGTTGAACCGGTCAAAGGCTTTCGAGGCATAGTTGTCGCTTGCCTTGCGTGCCTCAAATGCGCTTCCAATCGTTATGGTGGTCATTTTGAATGTGCCGTTATGTGTGCGAGGCATTCCCTGATACATATACTGTATCCTCTGGGCCTGAGTCTTGCTCCAGCTTGCGCTGACATCAATCTTGAAATCTGTGAACGGCTCAAGCGTCATCTTCACCTGGAAATCCTGCGACCTGTTGGTCTGGGCTGTATAAGTAACGCTGTCATTGCTCAGAAGCCATCCTCTGCCGTGAACCTTGTTGAGGTAGTCATCGCCAATGAAGCCGAATGCGAAGTCGAGTCCTGGCGATAACAGTCCGTCTATCTTTCTCTGACCGAAGGCTGACCCTATCTCCGGCATGAATCCGGGAAGTGACATTGAGTAATCGTCCTTGTAGTTGAAAGAGACGTTACGTATCAGCATAAGCGTGCGTATGGCGAATTTCCCGGCGTCACCAATTGTCAGCTTCTCCATACGGTTTGCCTTTTTGGGGTTGACAGAGATGCTGAGCCTGATGGTCACAGTGTCCTTGGTTCTGATAGATATCGTATTCTGGTCCGGTCTCTTGTAGCGCAGCTTGTATTTCTCTCCGTCTTTTGTGATGGCTGCCACCTCGGGGGTAGTAGTGTTCAGGTTGTGCGGAATGATGTATGTGGAATCGGGCAGAAGCGTAATCTCCTTATTATATGGCTTCGCCTTGGCTTGCTCTTTCTTCTGCGCGTCGCGCCTCAGGTTGCTGATGTTGCTTGACTTGGAGTATTTATCATTGATGCTTTTCAGGAACTTGCTCTGGTTATACAGTTTCTGCATATCCAGCCTTCCGTTGAAGGATAGATTACGCTTGTCGGCTATGATGTTTCCGTATGATGAGCCATCGGCATACGTTGTCCCTCTGTCCCAGCTGTATTGGGCATTATAGGTCGCTGTGGCGCTTGCCCAGTTAAGTATTGGAATCTTGCTTAATGGTAATTGGTACGATGCCGTAAAGCTCTGCTGATAGTCAAGCGGGCGTCCGAGTCTGCTGAGACTTGTCTTGATGGAGTCTTTCCAGACCTCATACAAGTCTGGATAAAGGTCCTTGTTGACCACACCGTAAGGCTCCTCAATCTCGGCCTGGGTCTTTGTGGTGAGACTTAGCTTAAGCTCCTTGAAGAAGTCCCATTGGATTGAGAAATCGCGATTCCAATAGAATTGCTGCGAGAATGTCACGGGTATTCCGGTCCCGCCGAATGAGCCGTCAACATCTCTCTCCTGCAATTCGTGATAGTTGCGTGAGATGTCGGTGTTGAAGGTTATTCTTTGTGGCAACGGATTGATTGTAAGATCACGGATCATTACGAACCATTTCGAGTAGTTCTTGATGCCTTTGAATGGTGTGAATGGCTTGAGCGGTGATGAGTAATTGTAATTCAGTGAGCCTTTCCATCTCAGGTCCTTCTCGTATGTAATGGTGCTGCTGCTGTTCTCCTGAGTGGATTTTGAGAAACTGACTGAGAAGTTGGCAGGATCATATGGCATTGAGTTGTCTGAGCTGATGTTGACCTTGGCTCCGGTGATGCTGAAGTTACTCTGGGTAGTAACCTCCTGTGTGATGCTCTTGATTGAGTCGCGGGCCGCTCCCTCCGGATAAGTGTCTATCACATCGTTCAGCTCAAGGTCGGTGTCGAACGGACTGTATTGGGGCGATGTCTTCTCGCGTGTGTATGAGTAGTAAATAGGAATCGATACTTTGGCTTTCTCCGGAAGGAAACGTCCTGCGTTCACGCTTGTTGTGATTGAGTACTTGTAGTAATCGTCCATACTGCGTTGTGCCACACCTTGCTCCAGACCACCGTAACCGGCTGTCGTAAACTGTCCCTTCAGGTCAATGGAGGCCAGGTCTGATATCTGCACGTTCAGATTTCCCTGGGCTGCGGCACCGCCTTTGCTCTCGTAGCCTACAAGACGAAGCTCGTTTACCCAGACCTCGGCAGACCTTACACCGAGTGAGTTGTTCCTTACACCAACCATTATGGCGCGTACGTTGCCTATTGACGGATTGCCCACAACACTGATTCTGTTGTCCGGGTGGTTGGGGTCATACTCGCTGTATATTCTGGATGCGCTGACCTTGGATCCGGGCGCGTTCATCTCGCTGTTGCGGTTTCTCTTGACATTGGTAAGGACATCGAATGTGATATCCAGCATATTAGTGGCAGGCCATACCTGCTCACGTGAGCTTTCATTGTCGCCGTTGTAGTATCCGGGCTCGGTAAGCCTCAACGGTATCTCGTATTCATAATAGTTGTTTGAGTAATCTGAGCCCAGACGGACGAATACCGACATATCGCCATCCTTCACACCGCTGATGTCGTCAAGCAGAGCCTCTGCGTGTGAGAACATCTGAAGCCGCTTGTATTTGCGCAGGTCAAGCGCGGACTTCTTGTAGATGGCCCTTGCATCGCCAGCGTCCAGTCTCTCAACCTTTATGCTCATTGCCTGCTCGTTGTCTTGAACAAGCTGTGTCTGGTCCGGTTCCAGAATACGTGTCACGCCAGGAGGTACAACGTAGTTGACCGGCTTGCGGTCTCCGTTCTCCTCAATGTTCACCGAGGCCGCCGTGATGGTTCCGGACAGTCTGGCCGCTCCTGTTGAAGGATTGCTTACCGGCTGCTCATAGATACGCCACTGACTGGTCATCAGTTCCAGACTTCCGAAACGGAGATGCGTCTCGTCTGTGAAGCCGGTCATAAACATTCTGATGAATCTGATTGAGCTGAAATCGCTTATGCCGCCAATGGCCCTCTCATACTGTGTGATAGGAACTCTCAGACAGTACCAGGAGACATCCTCTGTGTTTCCGTTACGTAGCTTGACCTTGACATCGCGTCTGTCAACTACAAAGTTCTGACCAATCTTGAGGTCAGAGGGGCGAATGGATATCCTGTAGCTGAAATATCTCTCATACTCATCCATTGTGTAGTCGGTATTGACATCCTCCACATCGGGTGATGTCTTGGCTGATGAGTTGAAATTCTCTCCTGTGTCGGCGGCATTCGGTGAGTTGCCCTCAGTACCATTGTACAGCTTGTATCGATCCAGTATGGACGTTTCCGCATCGTCATAATCCTCTCCCCTGAAGTAGTGGTAGGTGTCTGCGGCCGGATCGTTGTAGAAACGCTCGTATGCCTCGCTGCTTACCTTATTCTTTATCTCTGCCAGATAGCTGGAGTATGTGGGGAATTGCCGCTCGTCGTCGGAGGAGAGTCCGTTCAGGCCTACATCCTGTCTCTGGCGGTTTTCAGCATTGTTGTTGTCGAAGGCATAGACCAGACTTGTCGTTGTGGGCACTCTTCCCCAGACTGTGGTGGCGTATCCGGTGGAATCACCATTGGTGGGGAGTCCGTTCTCAAAGAACTTCTTTCCGTCCTTGAGAACATCTTCCGATACCTCACCAAGATTTATGTACAAGTCGCCTCCTTTGGAGCCTGGATTGTAAATGAATGGGTCAAGCAGCCAGAACTCAATGTATTCAATGTTGGCAGTCTCGAAATCTGTCGTGCTCAGACTGCGCATTATGCCGCCCCAACTCAAGTCCAGATTCTCAGGGGCTAGTTTACCATCGGCGGTAAGGTCTCTGCTGAGATTGTACGGTCCGCGCTCATTGGGGTAATAGGCAAGATTGAGAACTGAGAGAGTGGTGGACTCGCTTGATGTGGACTCCTTATTGGGATATAGCTCGCGCTCATAGACTTCTCTCACATAATGATTGGAGAGCTGCTCCAGATCATTTTTAAGATGTGAAGGCGTAAGGGTGGAGTTCCTGCGGGTAAACAACGGGTCAATTGTAAACCAGTTCAGCAGGGCACGGTGATACCCTGTGCGTATATCGTTGCTTACATTCTTCAGCTTGTCCCTCTCAAGGATCTCTGTAGGAACTGAGGACAAAGACCAAGCCGACGGGAAACTGATGTCAATGCCACTCTCGGCTGCCTCAAAGTCGTCAATATACGAGGCATTGCCTTGCACGCGGCTTGATACCTCGGAGAACAGCTTTGCGAACTCTGTGGTCAGGGAAATTGTGGATGGCGCTGTGGCATTTACAAATGGCAGGTAGTTGAACAGGTTGGTAAGACCCTGACTCTCTGCTTTCCAGTTCAGGTTGAGTCCCAGCATCGTGTTGACAAGAGGCTCACTTCCCATATTGACCTTGCTCGTGAGCGGTTTCTCGTTAAGATGGAGTACGGTACCTCCCAATTGAAGATTCTTGGTGAAATCATACTGCCAGTTCAGTCCCAGCATAGTCTTGCGCTGCATACTGTACTCAGTGTTGCTCTCAAGTGAGACGCTCACATCGGTACCGGCGTCAATTATGCTCTGATTGATGATGGTGACCGTTCCCATACTGTAATCTACAGTATAGTCGCTGTTCTCCACCAAAGTGGCGCCTCCTGCGGTGACCTTGACGGAGCCTCGCGGGATATTGGTGGCGCCAAGCTGGATCACGCTGTTTGATGAGCCTGATACTTGTCCGCCGATAAAGAACTTGTCTTTCTCAGCAATTCTCTTTGCCACAGTCTTGGTGGAGTCGTATAGTTCCTGGAAAATGTACTTGCCGGCTATATCATCGTTGCCGATGACCTCTCTCAGATGGCTTCCGAAAGGCTCGACTACAGGGAATATTATTCGTCCGGTGGAAGCCTGGACCGTATATCCGTCAACATAGTCGAACTGACCGTTCGGATGTGCGGTCTGGTTCTCATCAAGACGGTCCAGATTCATCATCTTGAGCAGGGTCTGGCTTTTCAGCGAGTTCTCCGGCAGATATGTGATTTTTGTTCCTGTGCTGTCTGAGGCGTAAAGTATCTTAAGCTTGAAACCGCTTTTCTGAATGGTCCCTCCTCCCAGAGCATATACGTTTTTCATCATCAGGTCCCAGGTGCCGGATTTTGGCGAGTTGGAGTTGGACTTGAGCAATTTGAGGAAAAGAGTCTGCTTTGAGTCTGTTATGTCAGACGAGAACTCACCCACCTGGTATGTCTGGCTTCCGTATGTGTACTCGTATGCCACAGCCAGTACCTCATCTGATTTAAGTGAGGTCTTCAAGGAGATGTATCCCAGCGCGGAGTTCAGAATATATTCCGATGGACTAAGCTTTCTTGCATTGGATATTTTCTCATAATCGCTGCCTCCTGTCAGGACTCCCTGAAACACAATTGCGATGGAGTCTGCGTTTCTGGCTGACGGATATCCGGATATTATGGTGCTGTACAGGTTGTTGGCCTGGTTTGAGGGGTAGGGGCCCTGCGCCTTTTGCCAGCTGCCGTTGAATATGTGGTCATACTCGCCTATGTCCGTGAGGGCAAGGATGTCTCTGGGGCTCTCATAACTGCTCCTTTTATTGGTTATCCATACCTCAATCCTGGTTATGTTGATACCAGATATTATGTTCGGCAACATTGACATGTTCTTGTCATAGTTGTCGCGGAAATAGTGTGACAGGAAGAAGTGCCGGTTGTCATCATAGTCGCTGGCGTCTATCTCGAAGTCGGTATATTGGTTGCCGCCTTGTGAGCTGACACTCTTTGACGAGGATTCCTTCTGCGACAGCACTGTCTGGAGCGATAGTTTGCCAAACTGCAGGTCCGTCCTGATTCCAAACAACGATGTGGCGCCCTGAATAAGCGAGGAGTTTGTGGGGAAACTTACGTTGCCTGCCTCAAACAGCTTTATTATCTCATCCTCCTTTCCCTCGTATCGCAGCTTGAGCTTGCGGGTATCGAATGTGAATGTGGCCTCGGTGTTGTAGTTGAGGTCCATATTGATCTTATCACCCACCTTGGCGCTCATACTCAGGTTTATCTGCTCGTCAAAGTCGAATCCGAATGTTTTCCTGTTCTGCGCGGATAATGACGGATTGTCCACTACGTTGTAGTCCGCGCCAATCTTCACCGAGGCAGAGCCGTTGGTCTTGATCTGTACTCCTCCAGGTCCGAATATCTTTTCCGCAGGACCGAGGTCGAAATGCATGTCGGTAAAGTCAAACTTGCTTTTACCCTCACTCTGGTACTCTGTCTGGTTCTTGCTTCGGAAATAGGCCTGCATTGATTTGTTCAGACTCCATCGGTTGTACTCCTCCGGTGTCATAAGCATAGGAACGTCAAGAAAGCCGTCACCAAGTTTTGTTCCTACACGGTAGGTGTGCGACTGCTCGTCGTATTCGGTCGCAGTCGTAAGATTCTCAGGGGTGCGCAGGTCTCCTGTGCTCTTCTTATTCAAATCCTCACTGTTCTGGGCAGAAGTCTTGCTGACTCTGAAACGGGAGAGCCTTATCGTGTCATTCTCAGATGACTGCGCCAGAACCTGACAATGGTTTCCTGATGAGAGGAGACACAAAATCAGTGTGATGAGTATTGCACGGAGCCTGAGCCTCATTTGCCGGTCAAATTCGTTTCAAAGCCTCCTTGATGACAGCCTCTACAGAGATGCCTGGCTGTTCCCTCACTATTGCCTGTACAACCTTGAGCGATGCTGACTGCTGGAATCCAAGCATTGTGAGTGCGGCTGTGGCGCTCTCAACAACCTCACCTCCAACAGGGGCACCTGACGTGATGCCTTGAGTGACAGAGCCTGATGTGGTGATGCGGATTTTGTCGCGCAGGTCCACTATGATGCGCTGGGCTGTCTTGAGCCCTATTCCTTTTACCTGCTTCAGCTGCCGCTCGTCGCCTGTGCTGATTATGTTCTCCAATTCGGATGGTGAGAATGCTGACTGAATCATTCTGGCCGAGGAGCCGCCGATTCCAGGAACTGATATGAGCAGCAGGAACAGCTCTCTCTCTCTCTTGTCCGCGAACCCATATAATGTGTAGGCATCCTCGCGGATTGCCTCATATACATATAGCCTGACCTCAGTTTTTCCCTGAATGGCCGAGTATGTGTTCAGTGAGATGTTCAGCAGGTATCCTGTGCCTCCTGCGGTTCCGATGACGGCCTGTGCCGGCTCCAGTTCCTCAAGCTTGCCTTGAACGTATTCTATCATATCTTAGGTATGTGTTGTCTGAAAAATAACGTGATGCGGTGGCTTTTATTGTATGCCGGCGCGCGCGGACATCATTATATATAGAAATTTCATATATTCGCGATAGTTTTTCAAATGCACGTTTTATATGAGAATCCGCATTTTAGCCATTTCCGTCCTTTTGATTCTGCTGCCCGTGCTCCTGCGGGCCGGGTCCGTGATACCTGCATCAGACAAGCGCCTGGTCTATGTGGGCCGTACGTTGGCTGAGGGCGGTGATGTGTCGTTTGACTGGAGCTCCACATACGTAAGAGTCTCTTTTACAGGCAACAGCCTTGGCCTTAGAGCCTCTGATACCCGCAGGGATATCTTTAACGTGTGGCTGGACAGGGAAATGAGTGCTGAGCCGGACAAGGTTATATCCATATCATCGGATACTTTGTTGAGCCTGGTTGTGCCCGATGAGGTTAAAACGGGAAAACTGAAAGGAAAAATTCATACAGTGATTATCCAGAAACGCACCGAGGGGGATCAGGGAACCGCAACATTTCACGAGTTCCTTACATCCGGAGAGTTTACCCAGGCCAACGCTATGAGACCGAGGGTCCTGGAGTTCGTGGGCGATTCATATACTTGCGGGTACGGCTCTGAGAACAGCATCCCGTCGCAAAGGTACTCTCCGGAGACACAGAATCCATCAAAGACGTATGCAGCCATTCTGGCACGGTACTTTGATGCAGACTTCATCACTATTGCCCATTCCGGCCAGGGAGTATCCAGAAACTATGACGATGGCGACCGAAGAACGCATATGCCAGACCGTTATGGCCGCACGATTGATAAGAATCCTCAGATAAAATGGACGCAGACAGAAATGCCTCGCCCTGCATTGACCGTGGTCTATCTTGGCACGAATGATTTCTCTACAGACCGTCAGCCTATGCGTGACGTGTTCAAAAAAGATTACATAAGGCTAATTTCGCAAATTAAAGAGTACTGGGGGCTGGACCATCCTGTGCTGTGCGTCTCCTCCAAGGTTGATCCCATCTTGTTTGAGTATGTGCGCGAGGTGGTAGAGGATTGCGGCTATCAGAGAGTGTATTATACGGGTTTTTTCAACGGCATCCATCAGGACAATGATCAGGAGCTGGGCGCGGACTGGCACCCTAATTATGCGGCTCACAGGAAACTGGCCTATTCGCTGATTCCGTATGTCTCCACTATTACAGGGTGGCCGCTTGACTCGCGCCCTGTGGAGTGAGATTCTGCAGTCATTATATTTGTTAAAGTAAGCCGTTGTGTTCTATTAATTGGTATTTTTGCCGAAAATTCAGATGATATGGAAAAGATCAAGGCTGTTGTGGTTGGTTATGGCAATATAGGCCGTTATGTTCTGGAAGCTCTTCAGGAGGCTCCGGATTTTGAGATTACAGGTATAGTCCGCCGCGGAGGAGCGAATGACAGACCGGCAGAGCTGGCGGCATACAATGTTGTAAGTAACGTTGCTGAGTTGCCAAAGCCTGATGTGGCCATTCTTGCTGTTCCAAGCCGCAAGACCGAGGAGTATGCCCGTGAGATGCTTGCCCTTGGAATAAATACTGTTGACAGCTTTGACATCCACACACTGATTCCTGAGACACGCGAGCGCCTGAATAAGGCGGCTCTGGAGGCTGGAAAGGTCTCTGTAATATCTGCAGGCTGGGATCCGGGCTCGGACTCAATTGTAAGGGCATTGATGCAGGCAATGGCGCCGAAAGGAATATCATATACCAATTTCGGCCCGGGAATGTCAATGGGACACACAGTGGCTGTGAAGGCTATCGATGGAGTGAGAGCCGCATTGTCAATGACAATTCCTGTAGGTACCGGCATTCATCGCCGTATGGTTTATGTGGAGCTGAAGGACGGATACAGACTGGAGGATGTGGCATCTGCAATTAAGAAAGATCCGTATTTTGCCAGTGATGAGACTCACGTCATGCAGGTAGAGTCTGTGGATGAGCTCAAGGATATGGGCCACGGAGTGAGCCTGACTCGCAAGGGCGTGAGCGGGAAGACTCAAAATCAGCTTTTCGACTTTAATATGAGAATCAACAATCCGGCCCTTACTGGTCAGATCCTGGTGTGTGCCGCACGTGCCGCTGTCAGACAGAAGCCTGGCTGCTATACGATGATTGAGATTCCTGTGATTGACCTGCTCCCCGGCGACCGCGGCGAGCTTGTGGCTCATCTGGTTTAAAAACGGATTCCCGCACCGATTGAGAATCCTTCCAATCTTCCCCAGCCGAAGTTCAGGCAGAACTGGCTTCCTTCTGGGTTTAATGGCGTAATATACTGTGCGTATATGCGGTATTCAAACTTTATCTGCTTGAACCGTGTCTTGTAGTAGTCAGTACCCACGTCATATCCATTGTACGTGTTTCCCTTTCCTTTTACACGGCAATTCCGGTAATCATTCTCAATACCGAAGCCAAGGCCATACCCGCAATACAGCCTCTCTCCAAAGGCGTATCCTAAGTTGGCGTCAATGATGAAAGGTATGTATTGCCCTTCCGTTACGATGTCGCTTTTGTAGTCGTTCCATCCCACATCGACCGACCTCAGGACCTCCTTCTCGTTAAGGCTGATTGATTTGCCTGTCAGTGGACTGCTGGCGTTGAACATCATGTCAATGCCAAAGAATCTTCCATTTGTGTAGAAACCGGGAGTGATGGTGGCCATTCCTCTCATACTGTAAGAGATGCTGATGCCGAAATGGCGCTCCGTATCAGATGGCTTATACAACCCATACATGAACTTATGATAGGCTGCGGAATCTCTTAAGGCCATTTTGTACAGATCGTCGTCAATACCCAGGTACTCATCCTCGAAAAAGTAACCATCGTATGTGCTGTTGTCATTGGAGGAGAACAATACTCCTGTGCCCTGCCTGAGGTCGTTCTTGAAATTTCCTATATAATATCCGCCATCGGAATATGATATGAAGCCGAACCCCTCAAATTTGTCTTTTTTGAACTCACCCTCATATCTGGTGCTGTCGGCGTATGTGTATGTGCCGTATCCGTGCATCCTGTGATTTCTGAACTCGCCCTCATAGACATCTCCGTCATGGAAACGCAACGTGCCATTGCCATCCCACAGGCCGTCTGTCCATTCGCCTGAATATACATCACCGTTCGCATAGTGCATTGTGCCATATCCGTTGAACAGTGAGTCCGATATGGAGCCGTAGTACCATCCGCCATCGTCAAAACGTATTGTGTCGCCTGGAAGGCACACATTCCGTGACATCACAGGCAAGGCGTGGAGAATGCCGATTATCGCAGAAAAGATAAAGATGTAGGCCCGCTTTCTCATATCAAGGGCAAATGTATTAAAAAAATAGTGTATATTCGCACCACTTGAATAATAAACTTGTTATGTCAAAGGATGAGCTTGTATGTGTGTTTACCGGACAGCCGTTTGAGGCTGAGGTCGTAAAGGCCAGATTGGAGGATTCCGGAATTCCGGCTATGATTCAGAATAACTCTCTGAGCGCGGTATTCTCAACTTATACTTATATGGCCGGACCAGTGAGGGTTATGGTGAATGCATCTGATGAGAATTCCGCGAAATCGTTGCTTGAGGACGGATCAATGGATGATAGTACTGAAAAAGAAATAGGACAATGAGACATTTTACCAGCGTTTTTGATCTCGGTGACCTGCATAAGGCTTTGCAGGAAGCCCTTGAAATTAAAAAGGATAGATTTAAATATGTGGAGATGGGCCGCAACAAGACCCTTCTGATGGTGTTTTTCAATTCTAGTCTGCGCACGCGCCTGAGCACTCAGAAAGCGGCTATGAACCTTGGAATGAATGTCATAGTGCTTGATGTCAACCAGGGCGCGTGGAAGCTTGAGACTGAGCGTGGGGTAGTGATGGACGGAGACAAGTCCGAGCATCTGCTGGAGGCTATTCCTGTTATGGGATGCTATTGCGATGTGATAGGCGTACGCTCGTTCGCCCGTTTTGAGAGCAGGGCCGATGATTATGAGGAGAGAATATTGAATCAGTTCATACAATACTCCGGCCGTCCTGTGTTCTCTATGGAGGCGGCTACCGGTCATCCGTTGCAGAGTTTCGCAGACTGGATTACCATAGAGGAGCATAAGACAAAAGAACGCCCGAAGGTAGTGATGAGCTGGGCTCCGCATCCCAAGTCTCTGCCGCAGGCCGTGCCGAACTCATTCGCGCAATGGATGGTGGCTGCAGGTTATGATGTGGTTATCACTCAACCTGAAGGATATGAGCTTGACACAAGGTTTACGGCGGGCGCACGCATTGAGTATGACCAGATGCGGGCATTTGAGGGCGCTGACTTTGTGTATGCCAAGAACTGGTCCGCTGCCAGCGAGGCTCATTATGGCCAGATTCTGTCGATGGACCGCAGTTGGACTGTGGGCGAGAGACAGATGGCTGTTACCGATGATGCCTTCTTTATGCATTGTCTGCCGGTCCGCAGGAATATGATTGTGACAGACGATGTGATTGAGGGACCGCGCTCACTTGTGATTCCGGAGGCTGCCAATCGCGAGATTTCCGCTACTGTGGTGCTGAAGAGAATTCTTGAAGGGCTCTCTTGATCTCATCCTTCCTGACCGGACCTGATTTGATCTGATATTTTACCGTATCGTTCTCATAATTGATATATGAGAGCGATACGGTGTCGTTTACGGATAACGTCTCGAAATAGTAGTCAAGCGGTATGGACATATATGCCTTCTTTGTGTGGCTGCGGATGTCTCCATTCTCATCGTGATATATGAGGAACGCCACTTTTGTGCTGTCGCTCTGGTCTATTGCGTAAATCCGGTGCTTTTTGTCCAGAGCCTTTACCTCGATTGTCAGGTTCATCCAGCCTCCGCTTATCCAGACACTGCGTACGCTTACAGGGTCAGAGCACTTGTCTGCTGGAGATGGCCTCTCGGGCAATGAGGCTATTACATTGTAATGGCTGAATATTGTAGCGCTTGATGAGTCGGCATTGACAGCATATACCATCAGTCTTCTGAATACAGTGTCGGGCAGAAGTCTCACGGTGTCTGATGTCATGAATCTTTTGCCTCTGTCATTGCCGATGACGCAAATATAGCCATTGGGGTCTGTATATGCGTTTACAAACTCTGAGATATATGGCGCGACTGGCTCTTGTCTGGAACAAGACGTAAAGGCTAATACAAGGCCGATGGCCGCAGATGCGATTAATGATTGTTTTCTCCTCATTGTACTGACTTCAACTGATTTATCAGGGGGTTCGCATACATCTCAAGAAACTTGGTGCGTAGGAATGACCAGTCTGGGCCCGCAATGTCAATCTTTGAAAGCTGTCTCTCCATATACCGCTCAAATGTCTCTCTCTCCCTTGCTGTATAAAGGCTCTCCTGGGAATGCTCTCCGGACAGAAGGTCAAGGGCGACCCGGTTTCCGGGATATATCCTGTATGAGCGGTGGATCTCATTGTCAATGATTTCCGCGGCCTCCTCTAGAAGTACGTTGCGTGGTCTGGAATGATTTGTGCTCATCAGCCTGTCGTCGATGCATCCCGCCGCCTGATAGTGTATGTGACCTTTTTTCCCGAAAATTCCACATCTCATATTCTGCAAGTCATCCTGTCTGGTTTTCCGGTAGTCCGGATTGTCACGCTTGAGCTGAAACTCCTTTGCCTTGAGCCAGTCGCAGGGATCATATTCATAGCTGATTGCCAGCGGCACAAGGTGCAGACCCGCAAGCGTGCTGATAGCATCACCATCACCAGACATTGCCAGCATTTTCAACAGGCTTTTCTGAGTCAGGTCGTTGGAATCCTTTGCGCGTCCCTCACGCTGGGCTATCCAGACGGAGGCCATTTTCTCATTAATGGCGTGACTGATATATGCGGAAAGTGTTCTTGACGACTCAATGAATTCCGATGGGGGCAGTGAGCGGTGTACTATGAAGCTTTTGTTCAGACGCACAAGACGCTCAATCCAAGGCTTGATCAGAAGATTGTCTCCAATTGCAATCTCAACGCCATCCGCTCCCTCGTCTATAAGCAGGCAGTCCAGAAAAGCGGAATCCATGACAATGTCACGGTGATTGCTGATAAACAGCCAGTTTCCCTTTGCTGACGGCAATGACGTGAAGTCGTGCGACAGCTTTCCTCCGTGACATCTGGTAGTAAGGAGAATAAGCGGAACAATGACTCTTCTTTGAAGCTCTGTGGCGTTTCCAGTCTGTCTTGCTCTGTGAAAAAGAATCTTTCGTGGTAATACTCCGACGGAAGAGTCTATCGCGCTGATGAACTCCTGGTCCGACAGCAGGTCGTTGAGCTCCTTGCGGAACTCCTGGTCATTGTACGGACGGATAGCGTCAAACTGTTCCTCTGTGCTCATTCAGTGAAACTGTCTTCAATAATCTCTGTAAGGACATCTGTCAGCTCAAGACCTGCGGCTTTCAGCTGCTGCGGGATGAAGCTCGTTGGCGTCATGCCGGGAGTGGTGTTGACCTCCAGCAGGTTGATCTTTTCTCCGGCAGTGATGATATAGTCGTTGCGGATGATGCCGTTGCATCCCACAAGGTCATATATCCTGGATGTCATCTCCTGGATCCTGTCGCGCAGAGTATCGGAAATGCGGGCCGGGGTTATCTCGGTAACGAGTCCGTTGTATTTCGCGTCATAGTCAAAGAACTCTGTCTTTGGCACCACCTCTGTCACTGGCAAAGTTACAGAGCGCGCAGATGTCTTGAAACATCCGCAGGTCACCTCGGTACCGTCAAGGAATGACTCAATGACAATCTCATCGTTCTCCTTGAAAGCGTCAAGGATGGCTTTCTCCACTTGCTCTCTGGCTGATACTTTTGTGGTTCCGAAGCTTGAGCCTCCGGCCGACGGCTTGATGAAGCAGGGCAGCCCCACGCCTTTCTCAACCTGCTCCGGGGTGAGAGTATCGCCCTTGCGAAGCACCATAGCCCTGGCAACGTTTATTCCAAGGCTCTCCAGATAGCGGTTAAGCTTGTATTTGTCAAATGTCAGGGCCGATGCCAGGACGCCGCAGGTGGAGAAAGGAATCTTCATTAAAGTAAGGTAACCTTCCAGAATGCCGTTCTCGCCAGGCGTGCCGTGAATAATGACGTATGCGTAGTCGAAAACCGTCTTTTGCCCCTCTTTTGTATAACTGAAGTCATTCTTGTCTATGGGAAAGGCGCCTCCGTCCTCAGGCTGCGCAATCCATTCCTTGCCGTGAACATCAACAATGCAGGGATTGTAGCGGTCCCTGTCCATGTATTTGAATATAGTGGCGGCACTTTTGTGTGATACTTCTCTCTCTGAAGAGTCTCCGCCAGCCAGTATCGCGATGTTTCTTCTCATCTTATATATGTTATAGCGTTTATTTATTATTCATTGAATTGGCATATTCCCTCCATCTTTGGAGCAAGCCGCTCATATCCTGCGGCAACTCTGATGTGAAGAACATCTCCTCTCTTGTCAAGGGATGCACAAACCCCAATGTCCGTGCGTGAAGTGCCTGCCTTGGACATTCTGCCATACATTCCTCTACAAAATGCCTGTATTGGCCGGATGTGTTCCCTTTTAGAATCAAGTTGCCTCCGTATCGCTCGTCGTTGAACAGAGGATGTCCTATGTGCCTCATATGTACCCTTATCTGGTGCGTCCTTCCTGTCTCCAGCCTGCACTCCACCAGCGTGG
This sequence comes from uncultured Bacteroidales bacterium, assembly GCA_937898885.1. Classification (GTDB taxonomy): domain Bacteria; phylum Bacteroidota; class Bacteroidia; order Bacteroidales; family Bacteroidaceae; genus Colenecus. Next base: position 58,709 of record CALDKD010000072.1, read on the forward strand.
TGTATCCGAAACGCTCCAGCGTGTGATAGTGTGTAACCGCGTGCTTGCCTTCTGAGGGGTCAAACGACACGGCCATCTGAAGCCTGTCTTTGGGATTGCGTATAATCTGACTCTCAATGGTCCCGTCCGAAGGATCCGGCTGCCCCCACACAAGCGCCTGATATGCGCGCCTGGTAGTCTTGTTAAAGAACTGCTGCCCAAGGAATGTCTTTGCATCCGGTGTCTTTGCCACCACCAGCAGTCCTGACGTGTCTTTGTCTATTCTATGAACCAGGCCAACCTGCGGACTGTTCGGGTCATATTCGGGATTGTCGCGGAGATGCCAGGCCAGCGCGTTCACAAGCGTTCCGTTGAAATTACCGCATCCCGGGTGCACCACAAGACCTGCAGGCTTGTTTACCACAAGCAGACACTCGTCCTCATAAACTATGTCAAGCGGAATATCCTCGGGCGTTATCTCGGTGCTGTACCTTGGACGGTCCATCATCACTGTGACCACATCCAGAGGCTTCACCTTGTAGTTGCTTTTCACGGGCTTGCCGCCAACCATGACCATTCCGGCATCGGCGGCTTTCTGTATCCGGTTGCGTGACGCGTGCTCCAGATGGTCAAAAAGGAACTTGTCAACGCGCAGCAGAGACTGACCTTTGTCTGCCACTACCCTGAAGTGCTCGAATAACTCAACCGAGCCTGACTCAGGCTCTATATCGTCCAGATACTCGTCAAGCTCCTCGTCCAAAGCGCCCATAATCACAAAAAGAATTCCTGATCTATCTCAATGTCTGCCAGCGAGTCCGGGCTTTCTATAACCTCATCGCCATTGCCGGCCACTATGGTGAGGGTTGAGCCTTCCGGTACTTCCTCTCCGTTTCTCAATACTCTGTCGCCAAGACGAACCTCATAGACCCAATCCGCATCTCCGGGAATGTATTCCGGCTCTGTCAGCTTGAATCCCGCACCCAGCAATCTGGACTCTGCGGCCCGCAATGAGCTGTTGTCGGCAACGTCGGGAATCTTTTTCATAGGTATCTTTCCGGAGTTTACAGTCAGATAGATTATCCTACCGGCCTTGACGCTGGCGCCGGCCTTTGGCCTTTGCTCCATAATCTGGCCTTCGGCAAGATGCGCGTCGTACTTGTAATCACTTATCTCGTAGCGTAAGCTGCTGCCTGAGAGAGTCCCGGCGGCCTGATCCTCCAGCAATCCCTGAACATCCGGCACTTTAATATATTGGTCGTGACGGGTGTATGAGTTCATCCACCTGAATAGAATAAGTACAATCAGCAGGACTGTCAGGGCCATTACGGCCAGATTGATCAGGACCAGGGCGAAGCCTGACAATTTCTTCTCACTCTTTCCCATTTCTGTATTTTGAATCCGTACAAAGTTACTCATTTACATTCAAAATCACCACACTATTATTATTAAAAGGTGGCTTGTGCCGATAATTTTCGGCGCACCTGAAAAACAGCGCGGATTTTGTGCTTTGTACCAAGGCCGCAGTCTGAGGCTGTTGCAACTGAGGCTGCAGTCAGAGGGTATTGCAACTGAGGTCGCAGTCAGAGACTGTCTCAGGGGCTAGGCTCTACGAAGCCTGCTCGCTACGCCG
>CALDKD010000073.1 GCA_937898885.1 uncultured Bacteroidales bacterium
TCCTGATAGTGGCCGCCTTCGTGGCCCTGACCGTAGCCGCCCAGATACGCCGCATTGCCCGCATCGAACCCTACACAGTCGTCAAGTCCGAATAAACTTTGACTTACCGAAATTATTTCTACCTTTGCCTTGTATGACTGACGCTAAGATTCTTGTGATTGATGACAATGCGGCCGTACGCAGTACTCTGAATCTGGTTCTCAAGACCCAGTTCAGAAGTGTGGTGGTTGTGGGGAGCCCGCAGTTCATTCCAACTCAGGTTGGCTATGGCGACATTGATGCCGTGCTGCTGGATATGAATTTCGGCCAGGGGCATCTGGACGGTCACGACGGCTTGTTCTGGCTGGACCGCATAATGAACCGCAGCGGTCTGGAGAACCCGCCTGCCGTGGTTATGATTACGGCATTCGGTGATGTAAGTCTGGCGGTGCAGTCACTTAAGAGCGGAGCTTCTGATTTCATTGAGAAGCCCTGGGATAACAATGACCTTATACGCAAGTTGAACGAGGCCATTCTGAAGCGTCGCCGGCAGATGGAGCTGAAAGCTGGACAAGCAAGTCAGTCAGGACAATCCGTACAGGAGCCCGATGAGGCCAAGCCGCAGCCCACGCTCGAGGAGATTGAGCGCCAGTCCATACAGAATGCCATTCAGGCCGCAGGCCGCAACTTGACCGATGCGGCCGTCATGCTTGGCATAAGCCGTCAGACACTGTACAACAAGATGAGGAAATATGGCATCAGTTAGCCGTCACTACACCAGACATATAGCGGTTTCAGTGTTCCTTACCGTAGTGCTGTCTGCCGCATTTGTGCCGCTGCTCAAAGTGCATGCGGCACTTGCCATTCTTGATGCCATACTGCTGGCTGTCTTCATAGTCCGGTTGGTGCAGCTGATACGTTACCCGATAAACCAGACCATAATGATGTCACGCGCCATAACGAACAATGACATAATGCTCCATATCCCTGAGACCGATGACCCCCTGCTCAATAGGGCATCGCACGATATGAACCGCATCCTGGCATCGTACCGCCGTGACCAGAACGAGCTTGAGACACGCAAGAACTACTACGAGCGCATATTGCGCATCATGACCCACGAGTTGCGCAACACCGTTACTCCCATTGTCTCGCTTACCGACTTTATGATTCAGAACCCCAATCTGCAGAGTGAGGAGGACCGTCTGGAGGCAATAGGCATAATAAACTCTCAGGCACATAACGTGTGCAGTTTCCTTGAGTCGTACCGCAAACTGACAGTGCTGTCGCAGCCAAGTATGGCCGATGTTCCGGTGTCCGGCATTTTCCAGCAGATGCAGACATTGCTATCCAACGAGCCAGGCTATGACCGCATCAGGTTTGAGACGGCCGGCGATGTTGTCCTTCATGCCGATTCCAGCCTGCTGTCTCTGGCTCTGCTGAACATTATCCGCAATGCGGTCCAGGCAACCGACGGCGTGCCGGACGGCTACGTCAGGGTTCTTGCATCGGCCCCGGGCGGCAACGCCTGCATCACAGTCACCAACAACGGTCCCGAGATACCGGAAAGCCAGATCGGGCAGATTTTCCTGCCGTTCTATTCCACAAAGAAGAAGGGCAGCGGCAGTGGGATAGGCCTTGCCCTCTCGCTCCAGATTATGCAGCTTCACGGAGGTACCCTGACCTGCTCGTCACATTATCCTTTTACCACTTTCACCCTTCAGTTTGCTTAGTTCAGCACCAGCTCGTCGGCATCGGATATGCGCTCGTAGCCTGTGATGATGATCTCGTCACCGGGTTGCAGGCCGTCGGTGATTTCGTAGTGGCGCGGGTTCTGGCGGCCTATGCTTACGGGAACGCGCACCGCATGGGTATGGGAGGCGTTGACTTTGAATACCCATTGGCCGTGGGTGTAGTTGTAGAAGTTGCCTTTGGGGACTACTACTGACTGCTCCTGGCCACCCAACTCAATGCGGGCCTGGTAGCTCTTGCCTATGCGGGCGTTGTCGGGCATGGAGTCGGTGAACACCAGGAACACATCGAACTGACCGCCCTTGATCTCGGGCACGGTGCTTGCAATGGTCATAGGGTAGGTCTTCTTCTCGTATGTGATGGTGGCGGGCTGTCCGGCACTTATCTTGTCAATGTAGAACTCGTTTATGCCAAGGCGCATGCGGAAACTGTCCAGACGCTTTACATCGGCAATGGCTGTACCGGCCGATATGCGCTGGCTGGGTTCTACTGCCAGTCCGCTCAGCTGGCCGTCGGCAGGGGCTGTCACTACAAGATCGTTCAGACGTGCCTCGGCGCGCTCCATCTTCTGGCGGGCCTCACGCAGACCGTCCTCCAGCTCCTCGCGGCGGATTACGTTCAGCACCGAGTCCTGACGGCGGCTCTCAAGCTGCAGGCGCTCGGTTTCCATCTTGTAGCGGTATTCCTCATCGGCCACCTCCATCTGCGCCTTGCTGCGTATGCCCATACGGTATTCCTCAAGGGCCAGGTCGTGCTGCTTCTCCAGCCGTCCCAACTCATATTGTGTCTGAAGCATGCTCTGGCTGAGCGTCAGGCTTCGCTGCTCCATTTCAATCATACTGGTCCGGTATGAGCGGTTCTGGCGCCGCCAGGACTCGCGCTCGCTCTCGATGGCGCGCTCCAGCTCGGGGTCGCTCATAATCAGAATGGTGTCGCCCTTGCTTACCATTGCGCCATCCTGACGCAGGACCTGCTCCACATAGCCGCTCTCGCGCGTATAGACCTTTATTGACTGTATTGGCTGAAGCGTGCCGTCGGCATTCACGTATTCCGAGAACTCGCCGCTGATGACTGTAGCAAACTGTACGCTCTCGCTGTTCACACGCAGCACCTTGGGGCCTGTGGAGACCTTGATGAGAAGTACTATGAGGCCTATGCCGAGCAGGCCTGCTACAATGTGTATGCGGTACTTTATGTACCACTTCTTTGGAGGAAGCTTATAATCCATTTTCTATCTCGTGTTCAATTGTTGAATCCCGTTCAAAATCGTAGCCCGTCATGCCGCGTATGGTGTAGTACAGTTGCCAGTACCGGCTCAGGGCCGATATGTAACCTCGGTATGCGCTGTCCTTGGCCTTGATGGCCTCGTTCAGCTCCAGCATGGTTGAGTTGCCCGTCATATACATATGGCGCGCCACCTCGTAACGGTGCTGAGCCGTCTGCATAGTGCGGCGTGCTATGTCAACCTGCCTCTCCTGACTGTTGAACTGGCTTACCGCACGCATAACGGTTTTCTCAAATGACACGCGGCTCTGCTCATTACGCAGTCTGGTCAGTTCCAGATTGTTCTCTGCTATCCTCACCCGCCCGCGTCCGCGTCCCCAGTCAAGGATTGGAATGCTCAGTGACACGCTGATAGTCTGCTCGTCATTCAAATTCCTCATGCTTTCGGGCAGCTCGTCAGCCGTCTGCGCAAGTCCCAGCCTCATATACACCGATGCCTTGAACCCCGCCTGTGACTTGTAGTACGCAAGTTCGCTCTCGCTGCTTATGCGGCTCAGCTCCATTGCGTCAATGTCAGGACTGTTCTTTTCGGCCAGTGCCAGCGCCTCATCGGCCGGAACGGTGAAGTGGGGGATGCTGTCGTCGGTCACTACCTGTATCTCAACCTGTGACGGCAGGTTCAGGAAGTTGCGAAGGGCATCGGTGGCATCGTCAAGACCTGTCTGGGCCGATATGATTCCTGTCTCCTCGCCAAGCAGGCGCAACTCCAGCTGCAGCAGCTCGTTCTCGGTGATGGTGCCTATGTCATACCGGCCCTTGCCGAATGTATAAAGCGTGTCGGCTGCGGCATAGTTCAGTGTGGCAATCTCCATATCGGTCTGTGCCGATACCAGTGCGAAGAAATACGACACTGCCTGGCTTGCCACCAGTTCCATTGTCTCGGCATAGTTCTTGCGCGCCATACGGTAGGACAGGGGTTGGGTCTTGCGTTCCCACTTGAAGGAGTTGTATCCGTTGAGACTCTGCGAGATGCTGAGCTGAAGCGGCTGTGAGTAGTAGTTGTGGGTGCGGTTGTCACCGAACTGGTCCAGACGGCTCACCGAGCTTGACAGTGAGATGGTACCACCGGTGAACCAGATGTTCTGTGAGAGGTCCAGGCTAAGATTGCTGTGTACGCTGTTTGAGCGCACATATTTTTCCGTTCCGTCGGGCAAAGTCACCGCACTTGTACTGCGGTTCAGTGACGGACTGGAGGACAGTGACAGCGAAGGCAGGTATTCGGCCCTGTAGCTCTTGTAACTGAGCTGTGCCGATTCAAAACTGCCCCTTGCCTGCACAGCCTGGGGCGATGACTCGCGCGCCATTCGTATGACATCGGCCATACTCAGACGGACAGTCTCGGACTCTGCGGCTGCCACTGATATGCCCGCAATCAGCGTCAGCACCATTGATATTGTTTTGAAGCGTCTCATATTCACGCCTCAAAAGTATATTCCAATGACGGTTGGTTTGGAAAGATTTTAGGGAAATCGTATTTTTTACCTTCATTTCGTCCAATTTTTTGACACTTCCGTAATTCTTTTGCCGGCAGCGGGAGCTCAGACTGTCGTGCAGGGAATCCAGCCGGGTTTTATATAGGTTATTTGAAAGAAAAGGATTATATTTGCAGACGAGACTATGACATTACCGGTTATGAACTGATATTGTCTATTCCCGACACACAGAGAACGTCCATGCTTCCTGTTTCCGGAAGGATTAGGGAAAGTGAGCGCCAGTAAAGGAAGAATAGTCATGTCAATTACAATTAAAGGCTTAAGTCATTATTATCCAAACGGAAAGAAAGCCCTGGACGACATCAGTCTGGAGATTCCCTCAGGTATGTTCGGACTTCTGGGGCCTAACGGCGCCGGCAAGTCCACGCTGATGCGTATCCTTGTAACACTGCTGGAACCCAGCGAGGGTCAGGTAGATGTGTGCGGTTATGACATACGCACGCAGCGCAAGGAGGTCCGCCGCATCCTTGGATATCTGCCGCAGGACTTCCGCTTCTTTGCCAGGTACAAAGTGCGTGAGTTCCTGGATTATGCGGCGGCACTTACCGGAATGACTAATTCCCAGGCACGCGGCAAGGCTGTCGATGCCATGCTGGAACAGGTGGGCCTGTACGAGGTGCGTGACCGCTATGCACAGAATCTGTCTGGCGGTATGAAAAGACGTCTCGGCATTGCCCAGGCGCTGATACACAAGCCTATGATCCTGGTGGTGGATGAGCCTACCACCGGACTCGATCCCGAGGAGCGCATCCGCTTCAGGAATCTTCTTTCTGAGGCCAGCACAAAGGATACCACAATCATACTGTCAACCCATATAGTTGGTGACATCTCCAGCTCGTGTACTGAAATGGCCATGCTCAACCAGGGTCATGTCATGTTCAGGGGGTCACCCGCCGGCATGCTCAAGGAAACCGAGGGCAAGGTCTGGCGTCTGAGGGTCACCAACGAGCAGTATGCCGAGATCAATCAGAAGTATGCGGTCATCTCAACCATTCCGCACGGACTTGGCTGGGACATACAGGTGGTGGCAGACAGCCTTCCCGGATACGATGCCGTGAACTATCCGCCCAACCTGGAGCATGCATACGTGTATTTCACTGAAATTAGGGATAATGACAGATGAGACTGGGCATAAATGACATACTGACCGTCTCGAAATATGAGACGAAACTCCTTGTCAGAGGCTGGTTCTTCAAGGTCTTTGCATTCCTGGCGATCATTGCGGCAGTCATACTCGGATCCATTTACATATTCCAACCCTTCCAGAATTCCGTAATGGTCAACCGCTCGGTCATCCCATATATGTTCATGCTGGTCATGAACGTCGGGCAAGCCGTGGTGTCGGTGTTTCTGGCATCGGAGTATCTGAAGCGCGACAAGCAGCTGGACACGTCGGAAGTGTTCTACACTCGGCCGCTCAGCAATGCCGAGTACCTTCTGGGCAAGATGTGGGCCAC
>CALDKD010000074.1 GCA_937898885.1 uncultured Bacteroidales bacterium
TTATTTATTGCCTGAAAATGCGTATATTCGCAAACAACCATCTTTACAAAACCTCAAACCTGATTGATATGGAAGCAAAAAAGAACAGGGATTGGTTCGGCTATCCGATGAATTTTGTGGCATTACGCCTTGGTATTATTTATGTAATCGCCATTATTATGGCGACGGTCAGTTGCAACAAGACTACTGACTCTGTCAAGGTTGCTGACACTGTCGTACGGGGAACAATCCGCACGGCGGAAGAAGACAACCCTATAGTTGAGGCCATCGCCATCAAGGATGGCAAGTTCGTTTATGTAGGCGACAAGGCGGGTGCCGAAGCCTATATAAAAGAGGGAGTCACTCAAGTAATTGACCATACAGGGAAAGGTATGGTTATGCCGGGGTGCTATGACGGCCACGCTCATTATATGATGACCATCTCTCTTGCCAACATGAAGGGCGGCGTGCTTTTCTCCCGCGAGGACAGAAAGGCTGAGATTCTGAGGAAAGTCGATGCCGCCGCTCTCGAGGCTGCCAATGCCGGGAAGCATTGTCTGATGGGCTTCGGATGGGATTTCTATTCCATAATGATGACCGGTCCTGAGAACAGGATCACTTTAGCTGAGCTGGATGCGGTATCGCACGGAGTGTCTGTAGCAATTTTTGACTCGGGCGGACATAATATGTTCTGCAACACGGAGTGCTTCCGTCGGTGCGGCATCATAGATGATAATGGGAATGTACTCATAAGTAAAATTGAGGGCGGCCGGCTTGAGCTGGATGAGAAGGGATTCCCCACGGGATACTTAGATGAGCGCGTAACAGGATATCCTATGCGTATGGGAGGGCTCATCCCGGACGAGATCATAGACGATGAGGTTGCGAGTATCGCCCTTGAGAAATCGCAGGAGCTGCTGCTGTCCACCGGATATGTGTCATATATGGAAGGTTGGTCCAATGCCTACCATCCAAGCAAGTTCTACGAGGTTGCTAACCGTTTCGACAAGGAAGGCAGGCTCAAGATGATTCTCTCAATGTCTTACGAGGTTGAGCCCTGGCAGAAGGATATAAGCGGCCAGATTGACGCTCTGGTATCTCTAAGAGAGAAATACAGCACATCACACGTGCGTCCCGAATATCTGAAGGTGTTTATGGATGGCGTAGTGGAAGCTTCCACCGGCTCGATGTTCAAGCCATACAAGAGCGGAATCGTCTATGGCAGTCACTGGCCAGTGGACCGCCTTGCCGACATCACACGCGAGTGCAATGCCAAGGGCATCACCGTACATACTCACGTAATGGGAGACAAAGCCATTGCCGAGACCGCCGACGCCTATATCAAGGGTGGTGACGGAGTGCACCGCAACTGTCTGGTACATCTGCGCAATGTGCGCAAGGAGGATTTCAAGCGCTTTGCCGGAAACAACATTGCCTGCACTGCCGGAATAACCTGGCACGTCACGGACGAACTTACTCTGAAGGTAATGTCTGACTATTTAGACGAGGATTATGTACTGCACGGATATCCAATAAAGTCTTTCTTTGATGCCGGAGTCAAGGCGTCCAGCCATACCGACTATCCGGCCAACGGAGCCAGTCCTCAGGACCCGTTCGGAATTATGGAGGTTGCTCTCACCGGCCAGATTATTGACCTTAATACAGGAGAAACCACGCCGGAATTCGACACGGAAGAGCTTATCTCTCTGGAGCAGGCTCTCCAGGCCCTGACAATCAACGGAGCCTGGCAGCTGGGGCTGGAGAACGAGCGCGGCAGCATCAAGGTTGGCAAATATGCGGACTTCGTCATTGCCGACAAGGATGTCTTTGATTGCCCGATCAAAGACATCCACAAGACAAAGGTAGTCTCCACCTGGTTTGAGGGAGAGAAAGTTTATCAATCCGGGACAGGACAATAATAGCCGATGAAAATGGCAGGAAAAGCTATCTCGGTCACCTCGTCCTTTTTGAAAGCCCTTGAGGCCAATCATCCCAAGGGCATACGGGTGAGGTCACGCCTTGCTGTCATCTGCGCTGTGGTATTCATAGTCATCGATGTCATTTTTGTAGCCTACAACTACGATTACCTGCCAGATATCATACCTGCTTTTGAAGACACGGAAGGCATATTTATCAAGGCTGTAGAGAAATCATCGTACATTGGCTATGATTTCCAACGTCTGGCCATTCTTATCTCAGCATTCATTGTGGCATGGGCAATAAAGCCATGTTTCAAGACGGACATCATCTATAGGCGTGTGCGCTGTCTCATCCTTGACATAGCCAACCTTACCATTGTGTCGGCCATTGCGATGACAATGTTGGAACTGGCTATAGCCAAGGGCGAATCAAAGGAAATATCCTACTCCTCGCAGTGGATTGCATTTCTCTTCTGGGTTGTGGTTATGGCAATTGAGTTTGCTTTCGACCTCAGAAAAATCAGGAAGTCGGGTGTAGTCTGAAATAGTCGCTATTATCATTCCAGTGACTAAGAACCTGCACTGGAGAATGTTTTCCTGCCGCTATCTTTCTGGGAGGTGATTGAATAATTAAGTATTATTTACAGCACCACTATGACAACATTTGTAATAATATTCGGAATAATAACATGCTCACTGGTATCTGTGCTGGTGGGCTTGCTGGGCGCACGGCGCAGGATTGGATTTGGATGGGCGTACTTGATTTCTATCATCACTACCCCGCTGATTGGGCTTATTGTTACACTACTGTTTGAGAAGCTTCCGGATGGTGAAAAGAGATCCAGGATGTGGTCAACTTCAAATGGAATGGAAAGAAAGGAAAAACAGGTTTTTAGCATATGAATTATATGGGCAGAGTTATTAGAAAAGAAAATGGTCACAAAGTTTGGCCTGATGTATATGTTTTGATGAGGATATATTTCTCTCCATCAGAATTCTCCGAGGCGGAGAAAGAATTGCGGAATGATAATGAAGATAGGGCAAAGAAAATAGTATCCAAGTGTTTGGATAAACTCAACATCTCTCTAAATTCCGTTAAGGCCAACAGGGAGCAATATGAAAAGAGATGCAAAGAGGGCGATTCAGGTCGTGTCATCTTTCTCTACAATGATGACACACCGAAATTGGGGAACGAGAAGTTGTATGATACATATAAAGAATGTTTAAACAACAAACTGACAAAATGCTTTGGGGAGGAAAGATTTATAGAGACCTCAAAAAGCGGAACTGAACCCGGTGGGATGGGCTCCGCGTATTCTACATATCTTGTACGTGAACTTTTTCTATCGAAAGCTAAAGATTGTGATGTGGCCATCTCGCTAGATCAGGATGACAGGCTGATGGACGGGGCAGTTCTAAATATCGTAAAGAAGATGCCTCAGGGAGGAATTGTAGTATCCCCGTTCAGAATTGAGGATAAAGAACATCTTGATATCACTGATGATGGTGGCCGTTTGCATAATCATATAGCAAGAAGGATGTCATGCAAATGCCTATCTCTTCGGATAATAAAAGGAAAATGTCCGTTCAAAGACCTGACTCTGGAAAAAATGTACTTCCCACATGGTTGTTCTGAAATGAGGGGTTTGTACCAATCCTTCAAGAAGAATTTTTTGCCCTGCGGTAAGGATAACGGCATTTTTTGGAAACGCCTTGGAATCAAAATATCGAATATACTAATCGGAAAACGAAACATTGCAGAACTAAGTAGTATAGGATGGTCAAAATCTTATACGAAGACTGCTCTTTATCAGTACCACCAGGATCTGAAACTGTTTTTCTATCTAAGAGCATGTGAAAACAACAAAGAATCCGAAAATTCAGAAACTAGCCTTTTGCAATTCTTATTGGACCATAGAGCTTATGAAGATTTCATTGATTTTTATATGCTCCTGTTTGAGGGGATTCCAATCTCCGGCATAAAGCAAGCCAGCCATACATATATCAAGAACCCCAAATCAATTACCAGCACTCCTACGGTTGAGGATTTCCGGGATCATAGAACCGCCAATCTCATTGCTCTGATTGATTTGTGTTATGCAAAGAAAAAAGAGTTGTTGAGGTTGCCTGAAAATAGGGAGGAATATGGCATTAATTGGAAGGTGCCCGGTGTTTACCAGAAACTCTGTGACAACTTTGAGATTAAGTTACTCCACTATATTGCATCAAAAACAAGCCAAATTGAGACAATACTGGCAAAATATATCGATGATTATGAGAAAAAAGGGGAAAACAAATATGCTGATTTCTCCGCTAAAACTCATAAGGGCTTCTTTATCAACAAGCTGACCAGACTTGCATTAGGAGAGAACCGTGGTAGTAAGCAGGACAAAGAATTGTTCCGCTTCGAATCCAGCCGTTCTGCGACAAGTAAAACGAACTTTGAGAAACTGTTCAGTAAAGAAAATTTCAATAAAATTCCCCAATACGGAAAGCTGCAAGAGAATGTTTCCTCTAAATACGTTCTGATACAAGCTTCAGCGCAAGAGGGAGAATTAAGGAAAAAATATTTGAAGACCTCTCCTAAAGAAGATAAAGTAGAAAAACTTACATCCGGAAATGTCACCCCTCATACCATACAAATGATATATCTAATATTTTTACTGATTGCCCATATTTTCATTTTGGGGTATTTTATTTTTTCAGCTTCCGGTCGATTGGGAGACTGTTTAAAGATCGTCGAGAAGATCGTCGAGAAGCCTGAACTGATAGCGGCTATAATTGCACTTGGAGGCGTGATACTAACCATCCTTGCAAATGAGCTTTTTAAAATTATAGCTCTATGTCAAGAAGAAAGTTCAACAGCAAAACTTTACTATTCCGAATTCTATGATTTGATTCGTCACATCGAAGCAAATTTGAAGGTAATGGTTCAAATTCGTAAAGAAATACTTGAGCGCCCCAAAGATTTGGCGTCATTTCCCTCCGTGCAGGATATTCATTTCGACAATTTGCGATGGCCGGAGAATTCAATACTGTTTTCTGATGAGATGGCAAAATTGATATCACGCGACCGCGTTGATGATTTTGCAAGGCTGAAAGTCAATATCCGTAACATTAACAATAGCGCGAAATGGCTGGAAGAGCAGGCCCACTTTGAAACAGACCTCCTGAAACCTTTAGAGTGGGAGATTACTCGTTATTTTGGATATTTGGCCAATCTGTATTTTTTGCGAGACAATAATTACCGTTTCCCGGAATCCGATGAAATCGATAAGTATTTGCAAGAAAAGTCAGTACTCAACAGATTAACTACTCTATTTATTTCTTACGGAAGTAGCGAACGCTTAAGCATGGTCAATGAATTTATTAACAAATATTTTGATGACCGTCGTATGAAACGCTCCGTTTTGGTTAAATAAGAAATAACAAATGGTATGATAAAAGGATTATTGTTCATTGATGTTGATGGCACTTTGACAGATGGGAAGATATATATGGGAATCAATGGGGAAATAATGAAGGCATTTTCTGTCAAAGACGGCTGTGGAATTCAAAGAATAGTTGATGGTTCTATTGCACTGCCGATTGTTATTACCGGGAGAGAATCAAAGATTGTAGAAAACAGATGCAAGGAATTGGAAGTCTGCAATTGTATTCAAGGGGCCAAAGACAAAGCCTCAGTTATTAAAGAATATGAAAAGCTTTTCCCCGGTTGCCCTTTAGCATATATCGGTGATGATCTCAATGACATTGATGCAATGGAATATGTGAAATCGAGAAATGGAGTAACGGCCTGTCCATCCGATGCCTGCAAAAATGTGCAGGATATTGTTGATTATGTATGCAAGAACATAGGTGGAAACGGGGCTGTCAGAGAATTTATTGATTACTTGTATAACACTATGTCGCTATGACCAATCAGGATATCATACAAGGTTTGATAAATCGTGACGAGCGCATTACGCAAGAATTTTTCTTTCACAAATGCCAGCCGATTATTTTCTCAATAATAAGCAGATACTTTCCTTCGGGGGCCGACTATGATGAGTTGACGAACGATTTGTATCTTCATCTTATGGAAAACGATGCCCATTGTCTTCGGATGTATGAAGGGCGCTCGTCCATATATCAATGGCTCAAGGTCGTAGCTAAAAATTTCTTTCTGGATAAATTAGGGAGTGTCGGGAAATGCTATATCGGATTTATTAATTTCTTTCATGGATATCTAAAAATATAAACCTCTTTTATTTATATTTATGCCTAAGAGCATATTAACAACCATTCTATTACTTTTGTTTGTGGGCTTGTGCAGTGCACAAACAGGTGTTTATGTGGTTAAGGGTAATGTGGTAAACGTTAGGTCGGGATACAGACGCACGCTGTTGAACTATCAAAACGGTTCGGCTATTGTGGCACGGGTTACCATGGGCAAGACTATTGACGTATCTTTAATGCCGACTGTCATTAACCTACAAGCCGGGCATCCCAATGCCAAAGCTGTATCTAACTGGGGGCTTAACAATGGATATGTAACCGGGGAATGGTGGCGTGGTGACCGTGACACCAAGTGGTGGGAGATTTGTCTGTACGACCGCCAGAACCGCTACAATGACAGCTGGAGAATTAGGCCTATCTATGCTATCAATTCAATCTCCGGTATAATGCAGCGCATACCTGGTGGAACGGCCCACTGGCTGTTCCAAAAGATGGCCTGGAATGACCTGATGAATAGTATTAAAAGTGTTTTCAATTAAAGCTATATGCTGATAGACAAGTTTTTTGTGCAGACGAATGATACCATCTGGGAGTTTTTGAGGCAGATGGGTGAAAGCAAGGAGGTGTTCTCCAGCATTTCGGGCATATATCCGGGGATGGAGGGGTATGTGACATATTTCTATGCTATAGAGAAGGAGATTGTCATAATGAGTATGGACAAGAATCCTGAGGGGATTGTGGAGTTTGCTGACAGGGGTGTTTATAGTGAACCGTTCAAATTCTTCAGGAAGGTGGGTGCGGACGGTAAGCCGAGCTCTGACAGGAAGGATTGGAGAGACAGCCCTGCTGAGTCTCTTTATTATGCTGCCAGGGAGATGCGTAACTACATATCAAAGGAGAACCGGTTTGAGATTGTACCTGCCATACACTGTATGCTGCTGACAAACGCCACCCTTGTCAACTATCCGGATGTGGTTAAGAGCTGGCAGCAACCGCTGTTTGGGTTCAGCTGCCTACAGAACCTGGATTACGGACCTATAAGCGATAACCCTAACCACTACCCTCTCCTACCCGTGAACAATGACTACAGCCTGAAGGGTGGTGAGTACTGGAAGGGATGGAATGAGTATATTAAGGAAAAGGGGTGGCTGGACTGGTAAGAGTGGTGATAATATGAAGGACCGGTGAGCGGGATTGCTCATCGGTCCTTCTTAGTTGATGTAGGGCGGTTGGCGGAGAACTTGTTGCAGCTCATCCTGTCGGCCTTGAGTACGTTCTTGAGCTCGGCTATCATCTGTTCCATGCGCCCGCGGTCGCAATAGCATTCGGAATATATGAAACATGAACGCTCTCCCTTGAAGTCCGTCACGACATACCTGACGTTTGTTCCGAGACTGTTGACCTCGATTTTGACCACAACCCTTTGCTGATGCTTCCAGGAACCGGCTTTGTACATGAACGAATGGAATGTTCTCACCTTTACTTTCTTTATGAATAATTCAGGCTAAAGGAAGTCAATAAAATAAAAAAGGGGCAAGCCTGTGCTTGTCCCTTACTGTTTTCGCCACGTATGTAATTACTCGGCAATCTGCTCAGCTACAGCAGCGATGGCGCTGTCGGCAACCTGCTCGATAACGGCAGCGGCACTGTCAACAACCTGCTCTACTGTCTCCTCTACAACCTGCTCAACATTCTCCTCAACAGCTGCGGCCTCTTCAGCAGCCTTGTTTGCGTTCTTGTTGCCACAGCTTGCGACGCAAAGTGCGAAAGCGGCAACGAACAAAATCTTCTTCATAACCTTAAGTTAGTTTAAATGTGTTATTTACGTTTGTTTTCAAGACCAATGGATCAGGCCTTTCCTGACCCCTCCTTGAAAATCGGCGCGAAATTACTCTTCTTTTTAGACAGATGCAAGCAAAAGCACCCATTTGTTTTACATTTTCACACTAATTCACGTTTGTGGCTAACACAAATGTTTTGCCGGTTTTCTTTGAAGGTAACATACGCTGTAATATCTTTGTAGTATGAATACGATTGACGAGTTTACCAGACTTATAAGCAAGGAGACAGGACTTGAGTCCTGGCGTGTGCAGAACGTGCTGAAGTTGCTGGAAGGTGGCGCTACCATCCCGTTTATCAGCCGTTACCGCAAGGAGGCTACCGGCGGTATGGACGAGGTGCAGGTGGCACAGATAAGCGATGCATTGGAGCGTCTGCGGGCCATCGACAAGCGCAAGGAGACCATCCTGACATCCATAGAGGGTCAGGATAAGCTCA
>CALDKD010000075.1 GCA_937898885.1 uncultured Bacteroidales bacterium
CGGACAACGAACGGACAACGAGCGAACGCTGAACGGACACTGATTTACGTTTTGTAGGGTGCGAACGGAGCAAAATTTACGTTTTTTGCGGGCAGAGTGATTATTCTGATTCGTCTCATACCTTACTTGCTTTGATTCTGCTGCCAAATTTAAGTCTGTCATACATAATTTGTCAAAGCTCAATGATTTCTCGTGACATTGTTTAAAAAACATAATAAAAATTACTACATTAGCTCCGATAATCAATAATTTGCATGGCATTCCGATAAAGACTTTGACTCAACTGTCAAATTTACCCCAATTATAGTTATATTTACACTGTAAAATAATATGTATCAGGTCTTACGCGGTCTCGCGTCTGAACTCTGATTATGATTTTAAAATATACGTTTTATGAAAAGATTCAGTCTGCTTTCAGTACTCTCTGCGGCAATTATCGCCACTCTGGCATCGTGCGAGCCTATCGACAAGAATGAGGTCAAGAATCCGGAAACCATTGAGGTCTCGGAAATAACACTCTCAGAGAAATCAATATCCATCTCTGTAAACGAGGAAAAGACCCTTGTTGCCGAAGTCAAGCCATCAAATGCCACGGACAAGAACGTAACCTGGAGTTCCGACAATGAAAGCATTGCGTCCGTTTCCAACGGCAAAGTCAAGGGACTCAATGTGGGCAATGCCACTATTACCGCCAAGGCAGGAGACAAGAGCGCAACCTGCACCGTTACGGTGACTGAGCCGGTTCTCGTGCTGACAGGCGAGGCAACTAATCTGACCTGGAATTCCGCCACGCTGTCAATGACCGTCAACCAGAGCCTTGCCGGCTCATACGAATCTTACGACGCCGGTATGGTTTACGGCACGAGCCAGAATCTGTCAACTACTACTGATTACTTTCTGGAGATACCTCGCAGCAAGGACGGCAAGCCGGAAGTGAGAGGCACATACGAGTTTTCCCTTGATTATCTTAAGGAAGGAACAACCTACTATTATATGGCCGTAGCCACCTTTGACAATAAGGAATACTGTGGCGAGGTCAAGTCGTTCCAGACTCCTGCGGTGGAAATCGCCACTACTCAGAGCGTAGATCTGGGACTTCCCTCAGGCCTGAAATGGGCTGGCTGGAACGTGGGAGCGACAAAGCCCGAGGAATTCGGCGATTACTTCTGCTGGGGCGAGACCAGTCCCAAGGATTCTTACTGGCAGGACAACTACAAATATGGTGTATTCAATAAATTTGGCACTACAGACCTGATCTACAAGTACAACGTAAGATCCGAGTATGGCGCCGTGGACAACCGCACCCGCCTCACCTCGGCAGACGATGCCGCCTATGTCAATTGGGGAGAGCAATGGCGTATGCCGACTGATGAGGAGAAGACGGAGCTTCTGGCCAACACCACGCACAGGAAATACACTTACAATGATGTTCCCGGCTGGTTGTTCACCAGCAAGAATAACAATGTCTCTATTTTCTTCCCTGCCACAGGAATGAGAGAGCAGACTGGCACAAGCTACATAGGAGAGGAAACCATTTTCTGGACATCAACCATAAGCAGCAATGATCCAAGACAGGCCCATATTGCCTGCAACTGGATTGCAGGCAGCTCTATGCTCCATGAGGCCGGATTCGAGATGGACCCGACAGCGGAATCGTACCACTTGATTAATTGGAGATATCTCGGAATACCTGTCCGCGCCGTATCTGGAGGAGAAGCGCCGAAAGAAGAGTATTCCCTGACAACATCACAGGCAAAGGACATCACTTTCTGCACCGCCAGGATTGAGGTGGCCATTAACCCCACACCAGCTTCTGCAACCGAATTCGGCCTGCTCTACACTCGGGCCGGGTCCTCCCCTCTCATACCGGAAAAGGCAGATAAGGTGGCTGCGGATGCAAGCGGCAACGTGCTTATCCAGGGCCTCAGTCCATACATCACATACAAGGCCTGCGCTTATGCCATTGTCGGAGGAAAGCTCTACACGGGAAATGAGATTTCATTCACCACTACAGGGATGATTTCCCTGGTAGCCCAGGATCCTGAGGACATTACGTTTGAGAGCGCCAAATTGAAGGCAACGGTAGGCGATCTCTCAGCAATTATAGCAAGCGGAGCGGCAATTGAATGCGGCATAGCCTACGATGAGACAAAGAACGGTTACAGCTCTATCGATATGAATTCCATACATCACGTTCTCACTCCGGATGAAAACGGAGATATGGAAGTAATGCTGACAGGATTGCCATATAAGACGGTATTCTACTACAGGGCATACCTGAAGGTTGGCGAGACCTGGTATTTCAGCGACAATTATAAACAATTCAAGACACTGGATCCGCCACTGGCGCAGTGGGTGGATCTCGGTCTCAGTGTATTATGGGCAAGCTGGGACATAGGGACTAACTCAGGCACGGAAAAGAATGGCGGATTGTTCTCCTGGGGAGAGGTAAAGTCTAAGACAGAATTCGGCATCACGCATTACAAGTGGGTCAACAAAAATTGGGAATTCACAAAATATGTGACACGTAGAGCGGATGGCCATGTTGACAACAAGACTACCCTTGAGGAGGCAGACGATGCCGCAGCCGTAGCCTGGGGCTCAGGTGCGAGGATGCCTACCAAAGAGCAGTTCAATGAGCTTTTCGCCAACTGTACTAGAACTGAAGAGTTTTATATGGGCAATCACAGAATCAAGTTTACAGCCCCCAATGGTAATTACATTTATTTGGATTATAGCGGAAGATATTGGACAAGCTCACTGGATGTATCAGACAATGAGCGGGCCCACTCCGTATATATTCTTGAAAAGGAATATCTCAGACAGGAGACATACGTAAGGGCTGGAGCAGCGCTTGTACGCGCCGTCAGGGACAAATAATCACCCAACCTGTGAATACCCGGAGCGCTATTGTCAGAGACGGCCCTGTAGGTTTACTTCCGTCCGAAATCCGCAGGAATCTCGCCCCACCTTTTGGTGTCCCATTTGATTATGGGATTACTGAAGCGATTTGACGCGAGCCACCCCTCTGCCCGCTCTATGACCTTGAAGAGTTCCTCGGTCTGAGGCGTACGCTCCAGCTTGGTCTTGCACTTGCCCCCCTTAACCCAAAGGATGGCATTGTGGCTGTCGCTATAGACGGGCCAGTCGATCCCTTTCTGACGCAGCAGAGCCAGTCCGTGTACTATGGCCAGGAACTCGCCTATGTTGTTGGTGCCCAGCATCGGCCCGAAATGAAACACCTCCTGGCCATCGCCAAGGAAGACTCCGCGATACTCCATCTGTCCGGGATTGCCGCTACAGGCAGCATCGACGGCAAGAGCATTCCTGCACACCTCTGCGGGCAATGGCGCCGGCTCTCTCTTCTTTCTGCCGGCACGGGCGGGAGCCTTCTTCTCAATATAGTCATCGGGACGACCGGCAAATGCGCGCTCTGCCTGCTCCAGTGAATCGAATCCTTTGTAAACGGCACCCTTCCAAGACTCCACCTGCAGGCGGCACTCCTCCCAGCTTGTATAAATGCCGGGAACAGCCCCCACCCACACAACGTAGTACTTGACCTGTGCCATAAAGGAACGGACTTACATTCTGTCGGGAACCTCAATTCCAAGCAGGGCCATACCAAGACGCACCACCTTGCCCACATTGGCGGTCAGCACAATGCGGAACAGCTTGAGAGCCGCGTTTTCCTCGTGCATAATGCTGAAGTCGTGGTAGAACTGGTTGAACTCCTTGACAAGGTCGTAGATGTAGTTTGCTATAGCCGACGGGTTGTAGTCCTGACCGGCCTGAAGCACAACCTGCTTGAAGTTCACAAGCTGCTGAATGATTGATATCTCTTTCTCCGAAAGGTCCAGCCCCCCGGCGTTCAGGCTCTCAGGAACGGCGATACCCTCCTCTGCCACCTTGCGAAGGATGGAGCAGATACGTGCGTGAGTGTATTGGATGAACGGACCTGTATTGCCATTGAAGTCAATAGACTCCTGCGGGTTGAAAGTCATATTCTTGCGGGCATCTACTTTCAGGATGAAGTACTTGAGCGCTCCAAGACCAATCATACGGATGATGTTGTCGGCCTCGTCCTTATCCAGGCCATCCAGTTTGCCAAGCTCGGCAGAGGTCTGACGCGAGGTCTCTATCATACCGTCTATAAGGTCATCGGCATCAACGACTGTTCCCTCGCGGCTCTTCATACGACCGTTTGGCAGCTCCACCATACCGTAGCTGAAATGCACGAGGTCCTTGCCCCATTTGAAGCCCAGACGGTCAAGCAGAATGGAGAGAACCTGGAAATGATAGTTCTGCTCGTTGCCCACCACATAAATCATCTTGTCTATCGGGAAATCCTCAAAACGAAGCTTGGCGGTGCCTATGTCCTGAGTCATATATACAGATGTGCCATCACTGCGAAGAAGCAGTTTCTGGTCAAGGCCGTCGGATGCGAGGTCGGCCCATACCGAGCCGTCCGGCTTGCGGAAGAACAGACCTTTGTCAAGGCCCTCCATTACCTTTGACTTACCCTCCAGATATGTCTGTGACTCGTAATATATCTTGTCGAAGCTTACCCCAAGACGCTTATATGTCTCGTCGAAACCGGCATATACCCACTCGTTCATTGTGGTCCACAGCGAGCGGACGTCCTTATCGCCGGCCTCCCAGCGGACAAGCATATCGTGAGCCTCGCGCATAAGCGGTGACTCCTGCTCAGCCTTGGTCTTGGCTGCCTCCTGTGCTTTCTCGTCAAGCTGGTCGTAGTCTGCAGGGAGCAGGCTCTTCACCTCCTCCTTGAAATGCTTGTCAAACAGCACATAGTAGTCGCCAATCAGATGGTCGCCCTTCTTGCCGCTGCTGGCAGGTGTCTCACCATTGCCCCACTTCTGCCAGGCCAGCATTGACTTGCAGATATGGATACCACGGTCATTCACGATGTTGGTCTTGACAACCTTGTTGCCACAGGCAGCCATAATACGTGCCAGCGAGTTGCCCAGCAGGTTATTGCGTACGTGTCCCAGATGCAGCGGCTTGTTGGTGTTCGGTGACGAGTACTCAATCATCACCAGCGGAGAGTTCTCTGCGGCAGGTGTGTAACCATACTCTGCATCGGCATTCACCTGATTAAGCATATCAATCCAGAATGATGCGGGAATAACCAGATTCAGGAAGCCCTTGATTACATTGAATCCACCCACGGCTGGCTCGTTGGCCTTCAGCCACTCACCTATCTCGGTCGCGGTCTGCTCCGGTCCCTTGCGGGATGCCTTGAGGAATGGGAACACCACGACAGTGAAGTGTCCCTCGAACTCTTTCTTTGTTTTCTGCACCTGAACCGAAGAGGTCTGTACCTCCTGTCCGTAAAGTTCTCTGACGGCCTTGGCCGTTCCCTCTGCTATCAGCTGTTCTATATTCATATTGAAACTGTTTTCGTATTATTTGTGCCAGTTCAGAACATCTTGCGCACCCGCTCGATGCCCGCTGCCAGCATGTCAATCTCTGCCTTCGTATTATACATTGCAAACGATGCCCTCACTGTGCCGGGAATGCCGAAGCGTTCCATAAGCGGCTCGGCGCAATGATGTCCGGTACGGACGGCTATGCCAAGTTTGTCAAGAAGAGTACCCATATCTGCCGGATGAATATCGCCTACAAGGAATGACACCACGCCACAGCGCTCAGGGGCGTTGCCTATTATGCGCATGCCTGGGATTGAGGAGAGCACGTCAAGCGCGTATGCGGAAAGCTCGCTCTCCTGTCTCTCAATGGCATCCATTCCTATTCCCTGCATATAGTCAATCGCACTGGCCAGACCTATGGCACCGATATAATCGGGCGTTCCGGCCTCAAACTTGAAGGGAAGCTCATTGTATGTCGTTCCGGTGAACGATACGTGCTTTATCATCTCGCCGCCACCCTGATAAGGAGGCATCTGATCAAACAGCTCACGCTTACCGTATAGGACTCCGATTCCTGTAGGTCCGTATGCCTTATGCCCGCTGAAAGCGTAGAAGTCTGCGTTGAGTGTACGTACGCTGACAGCCTTATGAGGCACAGCCTGCGCTCCGTCAACCGCCACCGGTATTCCCTTTGCGTGCGCAAGGCTTATTATCTCCGCCACGGGATTTACCGTACCGAGTACGTTGGAAACGTGAGTGACACTGACAAGACGGGTCTTAGGTCCTAGAAGACGGCTGAACTCATCCATATCAAGAGTACCGGAATCGGTTACAGGTATGACTTTTATGATGAAGCCATACTGCTCTGCCATCAATTGCCAGGGCACTATATTGCTATGGTGCTCCATACCGGATACAATCACCTCGTCGCCAGGCTTCAGGAATGCCTTGGAGAAGGACGACGCAAGCAGATTGAGGCTCTCGGTAGTACCGCGTGTGAAGATAATCCCGTCAGCGCTTCCGGCATCAATGAATGCACGGACTTTCTCGCGGGCAGCCTCCATGCGGTCAGTAGCCTGCTGTGAGAGGAAATGCACGCCACGATGGACATTGGCATTGACACTACGGTATGCGTTACTGATGGTATCAATAACACACAATGGCTTCTGGACTGTTGCCGCATTGTCAAGATAGACCAGCGGCTTGCCATATATCTGCTGCCCCAGAATCGGGAAATCCTCTCTTATGCTGTTCAAATCCATTCTCTGTATCATTTACATACCTCACAGCCCTCGCATAGACCGGAGCCGTTCTTGAAACGACGCTCCACAAGATGTCTGAGCCGCTGCTGCAATGGCTCAAGTCCTATGCGGCCAATAACCTCGTCGGTAAACGCCATCATCAGAAGCGTGCGTGCATCGTCCTCAGGAATACCGCGCTGACGCATATAGAAAAGAGCCTTTTCGTCAAGCTGCCCCACAGTGGCTCCGTGGCTGCACTTGACATCATCGGCATATATCTCCAACTGGGGCTGAGTGAACATTCTGGCTGTGCGTTTCAGGCAGATGTTGCGGTTTGTCTGCTGTGACGATGTACGTTGTGAGCCTTCGCGGACAAGGACCTTGCCTGCAAATGAGCCAACGGACTCATCATCCAGCACATACTTGAAAAGCTCATTGCTCTGGCAGTCTGAAACCTGATGGTCAACAAATGTCAGATTGTCAACGTGCTGGTTTCCATCGGCAATGGCAACGCCATCAAGCCTGAGGCAGGCGCCCTGTCCTGCCAGCGTGACGTACGCGGAATTGCGAGTCTTGCCATTGTTGAGTGTGATACCAGTAACGGCAACATTGCTTCCGGCCTCTTGTCTGATGAAGAGCTCTGACACACGTCTGTTCTGCACTGCAGTCTCCTCCATATCGTAGAGCTCAAGAGATGAGTCCGGACCGGCAAGAACCTCTGTAACCTGATTGGAAAGGTAGTTGTGACTGTCAGAAAGATGATCGCACATAAGAAGACGCAAGCCTGCGCCACGCCCCAATACAATAAGTACCCGGCGTGTCACCATCATATCGACAGGAGACTGAAGCAACGTGACCAGCTGAACAGGTTTGTCCAGCACCATTCCGTCCGGGACATATACCACAAAGCCATCCTGTGCGAAAAGGGTATTCAATGCGGCAATGCCTGCGCGATTGATGTCGGCTATGCGGCCATAATACCTCGCTATTATCTCCGGATTACTCTGAGCAATCTCCCGAAGGCCACCTATCAGCACGCCATCTGGCAGTGACTGACGCGACACCGTATCTGATGCCACGAAACGGTCGTCAGCAAGATAATACAGCAGCGTGCTCAGATTTGGAACACTGCAACGGAATCCGGCATTCAGGCTGACGGGAATATTTACACGGCCTATGTTCATTCCCCAGTCCGGTGCAAGCCATTCAGACACTTTGGTATGCAGATACTCCTCCATTCCGGAGTCTGGCAATCCATACTTCTCCAAAGCGGCCAGCGCATCGGCACGCAGTGCATTCATAACCGCACAGGAACCGTTGTCAACAAGCTGACGGTTCTTGCGGAACAATCCTGTATATGCTTCTGCCGACATCACCTCAAAGACTCCTCAAACTCCTTAATAACCCAGTCGTAACCACGTTCCTCAAGCTCAAGGGCAAGCTCCGGACCTGCAGTCCTTATTATCCGGCCATTATAAAGTACGTGAACGATATCTGGCTTAATATAATCCAGCAGACGCTGGTAATGGGTAATCACAATTACAGATGTATCCTCGCTTTTCAAACGGTTCACGCCCTGAGCCACAATGCGCAAGGCATCTATGTCCAGACCAGAGTCGGTCTCATCGAGAATGCTGAGCGACGGCTCAAGCATAGCCATCTGGAATATCTCGTTACGTTTTTTCTCGCCTCCGCTGAAGCCCTCGTTTACAGAGCGGTTCATAAATTTGGCGTCAAGCCCCACGAACTCACGTCTCTGCTTCATCAGTTTGAGGAATTCGGCAGCTGAGACAGGTTCCTGTCCCAGATATGCGCGTTTTGCGTTTACGGCGGCACGCATAAAGTTTGTCATACTCACGCCTGGTATCTCTACCGGATACTGGAATGACATAAAGAGGCCCTCGTGAGCCCGCTGTTCCGGAGTCATTGCCAGAAGGTCTTTTCCCTTGAAGGAAACACACCCCTCAGTAACCTCGTATCCGGGATGCCCCACGAGCACATTGCTCATCGTGCTTTTTCCTGAGCCGTTTGGGCCCATTATGGCGTGCACCTGACCTGCAGCCACCTCAAGATTAATACCCTTGAGTATCTCTTTGCCATTTATGCCGGCATGAAGATTATCTATTTTAAGCATAGCGATTATCCTGTAGTATTCTCTAATGATATTGACAGCAGACGCTGAGCCTCCACTGCGAATTCCATCGGAAGTTTGTTCAGCACCTCCTTTGCATACCCGTTCACAATGAGTCCGATGGCTTCCTCGGTAGGAATGCCACGCTGGTTGCAATAGAAGAGCTGGTCCTCTGATATCTTTGATGTTGTGGCCTCGTGCTCAACGACAGCTGTCTCGTTGTGGATGTCCATATAGGGGAACGTATGCGCGCCACACTCACTGCCGAG
This sequence comes from uncultured Bacteroidales bacterium, assembly GCA_937898885.1. Classification (GTDB taxonomy): domain Bacteria; phylum Bacteroidota; class Bacteroidia; order Bacteroidales; family Bacteroidaceae; genus Colenecus. The sequence goes on from CALDKD010000075.1 coordinate 9,032, forward strand.
CAGCAGAGAGTCGCACTGGCTGTAATTACGCGCTCCGTCTGCGCCGGTACCTACACGCACAAGACCACGGTATGAGTTCTGACTGTGTCCGGCCGATATACCCTTGCTGATTATCGTGCTGCGCGTATTCTTTCCCAAATGTATCATCTTGGTACCAGTATCAGCCTGCTGCCAGTTATTGGTAAGAGCGACAGAGTAGAATTCCCCCTGGCTGCCGTCACCGCGAAGGATGCAGCTGGGATACTTCCAGGTGATGGCAGAGCCTGTCTCGACCTGAGTCCAGGATAGTTTGCTGTCTACACCGCGAAGATCTCCACGTTTTGTAACAAAGTTGTACACTCCACCCTTTCCGTTCTCATCACCCGGGTACCAGTTCTGTACAGTGCTGTATTTGACTTCAGCACGGTCAAGCACAACAATCTCAACGATGGCGGCGTGAAGCTGGTTCTCATCGCGCATAGGAGCGGTACAACCCTCCAGATAGGAGACATAGCTGTCATCATCTGCCACAATGAGCGTACGCTCAAACTGACCTGTACCTGAGGCATTGATACGGAAATAAGTTGATAGCTCCATAGGGCACCTTACACCCTTTGGGATATATACAAACGAGCCGTCGCTGAAGACCGCGCTGTTCAATGCCGCATAGAAATTATCCCTGTAGCTCACCACGGTGCCGAGATACTGACGTACCAGTTCCGGATGCTCGCGCACAGCCTCGCTGATGGAGCAGAAAATGATGCCCTTCTCAGCAAGACTCTTTCTGAACGTTGTCTTGACAGATACAGAATCCATTACAGCATCGACAGCCATTCCGCCGCTGAGTGCCAGGCGCTCCTCCAAAGGCACGCCAAGCTTGTCAAAGGTTTTCATCAGTTGCGGATCAATCTCATCAACCGACTTGGGACCATTCTTTCCCGTTGAGGGCGCCGCATAATAGGATATCGCCTGGAAATCAATTGGCGGTATCTGCAGATGCGCCCAGTCAGGCAGCCTCATACCCAGCCAGTGTCTGTATGCTTTCAGACGGAAATCAAGCAACCAGTCCGGTTCTCCTTTTTTCTCGGAGATCAGACGCACGGTATCCTCTGCAAGACCGCGCTCGATGACCTCTGTCTTTATATCAGTTGTAAATCCGTAGCGATACTTCTCCTGCGAGATCTGTCTGACAAGTGTATTGTCTCTCTCTTCTTTCATTCACACTGCTCACTCTCCTCCAGAGCGGACTCTAACTGAGCCTTTTGTTCCAGCACCTTGTCCCAAGCCCAGTGAAGACACTTATCCGTAACATTACGGACTGGCTCGTATAACTTAGACTGGCGTTCCTCATCCTTATTAATGAATTTATCCGAGAGGCCTGTGAACTCCAGTAACTGAATGAACAATCCTATGAAAATGGCGAACTTCAGCATACCGAACAAGCCTCCAAGCAGGCGGTCTGCAAAACCAAGCTTAGCAGCCTTCATTACCTTTGAGAGCAATTCGCCCAACAGAGTGAAGACCAACGGAACTATCATCAATATAAGCACAAAGGCCACAATAACGGCAGTCTTTTCGGACATTTTGAAAGATTGAAGAAGAAGCTCCGCCACCGGCTTGCTCAATACAGAGCCGAGCAACAGACCAGCCGCAAGTCCTCCAAGACTAAATGCCTGCTTAATGACACCTTTCATAAAACCGGTCAGCAGACCGGCAGCCAGCACAAGTACTATAATCAGGTCTATACCTGTAAGATTTGATACCGAGAGTAACATAACTTACAAAGTCTGTTTAACCTCAACCTCAACGAATGTCTCAATCATATCACCTGGCTTCAAATCGTTGAAACCTACAAGGCTGATACCGCAGTCCATATTTGTGGCTACTTCGCGGACATCGTCCTTGAAACGTTTCAATGCCAGAATCTCTCCAGTGTGGATTACTATGCCGTCGCGGATAAGACGAGCCTTGTCGCTACGCTTAACCTTGCCCTCACGCACACGACCACCGGCCACCATACCAACCTTCGATATGTGGAAAACTTCCAGTACCTCTACTGTTGATGTCACCTCCTCCTTTACCTTCGGAGCAAGCAAGCCCTCCATTGCCGCCTTAACCTCGTCAATTGCATCGTAGATGATTGAGTATATGCGGATATCCACATCCTGCTGCTCTGCAAGTCTCTTGGCAGGACCGGAAGGACGCACGTCGAATCCGATAATGATGGCATTTGATGCGGCGGCCAGACTGACATCGCTCTCAGAGATTGCTCCTACAGCCTTGTGAATGACGTTGACCTGTACCTGAGGTGTTGACAACTTGATAAGAGAGTCACCCAAAGCCTCAACAGAGCCATCCACATCGCCCTTGACAATAAGATTCAGCTCATGGAAATCACCGAGTGATATACGACGGCCAATCTCGTCAAGTGTCAGTGTAGTGGTTGTGCGGATACCCTGCTCGCGCTGCAACTGCTCACGCTTGCTGGTGATTTCCCTCGCCTCGCGCTCGCTCTCAACCACGTTGAATGTAACACCTGCGGCGGGAGCTCCGTTAAGTCCCAGGATAAGTGCAGGCTCTGATGGTCTGGCTGACTTCATCTTCTGATTACGCTCATTGAACATAGCTTTGACCTTACCCCAGAAAGTACCCGCAATGACGATATCACCTATCTTCAAGGTTCCATTGGAGACGAGCACTGTCGCCACATATCCACGTCCCTTGTCCAGAGATGACTCAATGATGGTACCTGTAGCGTTACGGTTCGGATTAGCCTTCAAGTCAAGCATCTCGGCCTCAAGAAGCACCTTCTCCATAAGTTCCGGAACACCGATTCCCTTCTTTGCAGAGATATCCTGAGACTGATATTTTCCGCCCCAGTCCTCAACCAGGAAGTTCATCTGTGCCAGCTCCTGTTTAATTTTCTCAGGATCGGCGGCCGGTTTATCTATCTTGTTTATGGCAAATACCATAGGAACATTCGCTGCTGTGGCGTGGGCGATGGCCTCCTTTGTCTGAGGCATCACGCTGTCGTCGGCAGCTACTATGATGATGGCGATATCAGTCACCTGAGCACCACGCGCACGCATGGCGGTGAAAGCCTCATGACCAGGAGTATCCAGGAATGTGATATGGCGTCCGTCCTCCAAAGCGACATTGTAGGCACCGATATGCTGAGTAATGCCGCCAGCCTCGCCAGCAATGACATTCGCCTTGCGGATATAGTCAAGCAATGAAGTCTTACCGTGATCTACGTGACCCATTACCGTAACAATCGGAGCACGTGGCTCAAGCTCATCCTCCGTATCTACGTGCTCGGTAATGGCCTGGGCCACCTCCGCACTTACATATTCAGTAGTAAAGCCGTACTCGTCTGCAACAATGTTGATAGTCTCGGCATCAAGACGCTGGTTGATTGAGACCATCATACCGATACTCATACAGGTGGAGATTACCTGAGTGACCGGAATATTCATCATTGTAGCCAATTCATTGGCTGTAACGAACTCCGTCAATTTCAATACGCGGCTGGACTCCATCTCCATCTCCTCCATCTCCATCTGGCGAGTCATCGCAGCCTCACGCTTCTCCTTACGATACTTTGACGATTTGTTCTTGCCCTTTGAGAATTTTGAGAATGTATCCTTAATCTGGCGATTTACATCGTCATTGCTGAAGTCGTTCTTCTCACCTTTTGAGTGACGGAAATCCTTTGAGTTACGTCCCTGTCCGGCATTCTTCTGGCCCGGCTTCTGGTTTCTGTCAGAAGGTCTCTGTGACTGCTCATTCTGTGGAGTATAACCCGTAGTCTTATTAATATCGACTTTTTCTCCGCCGATACGTACGCGTGTCTTTTTGCGCTTCTCGCCGGCCTTTGACGCATCACCGCCTGCAGGATTCTTGCTTATTTCCTTCATCAAGGAATCCTTGAACTGCTGACGTTGCTTCTGACGTTCCTGTTCCTTGGCATCACGCTCTTTTTTCTTCTCCTCCTTGCTTTTCTTCTTGGGACGTGTCGACTGATTGATGGCGTTCAAATCGATTTTTCCCACAGTTTTAAGCTTTAATCCAGCATCAGGAGGTGTCAGTTTGAAGACCTCATCCTCTTTGCTTTCAGAAGACACACTCTCAGCCGCAGGCTTGTTTTCCTTCTCCTGTGTATCAAGCTGCTCCACTTCTGCAACCGGCTCCGGCTTATGGACATTCTCTGGTTCCTTATCAATGACCTTCTCTTCAGCACGTACCTCCTCAACCGGCTCAGCCACAGGTTTCTCCGGCTCAGAAATTACAGGAACCTCTGGCTCGTTCTTTTTTGCCTTTGGCTCTTCCTCGGGCTTATTAGTTGTCTGAGAGTGTTTCTTAGCCTTGCCTGCATTCAGATCTATCTTGCCTACGGTCTTTATCTGTATAGTCTGTAACGGGGCAACCTCTGTATCAGGTTCCGGTTCCCGTTCCTCAACTACATTTACCTGTGCGGCAGCGACAGCCTCATTGTCAGGAATATGAGAAACCGGGGTCTCATCGGCAAAATCTTTCCTCTCTGCCTCAGGTTCTATGTTTCTGACAGGTTTCTCATCTCTTAATTCCGCATCAGAGTCCTCGCCGCCAGTACGCTGACGTCTCTCCTGCAGGAATTTTGTTGCTTCCTCTTTCAAAGACTTGTCGCCACTGAAGCCCTCGATCAGCAAATTATATTGCTCATCGGTCAACTTCTGATTAAGGTCATCTATTATATCTTGAAAACCTTTTTTATGCAGGAAATCCACCAGTGTGGAAGCTCCCACATTCAACTCTCTTGAAACTTTTCCTATTCTTATTGCCATCAGATAAAAATATGTCTCTTTTTACTTCAAAATGAATTTTGCGAATTCCGGCTCGTCTGAGAATTCAGATGCTAGAATCGAGAGAACCGAATCAACCTGCTCCTCCTCAAGATCAGCATTCTCAAGAAGCATCTGCCTTGGAGCACGAAGCACAGCCTTTGCCGTATCAAGGCCAAGGGTCCGCATGGCATCGATAATCCAGTCATCAATATCGCCACGGAAATCCTCCAGATAGACATCCTCTTCCGAAGCCTCCTCCTCAAGTTCACGATATACATCAATTGTATATCCTGTAAGCATACTTGCAAGCTTGATGTTCATTCCACTCTTTCCAATAGCAAGAGATACCTGATCCTGTTTCAGATAAACGTCCGCGCGATGTGACTCGTCATCCATCTTAAGGTCTGAGACTTTAGCCGGACTCAAGGCACGGCGTATGAACATATCAAGATTAGATGTATAATTAATCACATCAATATTCTCATTCCTCAACTCGCGGACTATGCCGTGAATACGGGCACCCTTCACACCTACGCAAGCGCCTACAGGATCTATGCGGTCATCGTATGACTCAACGGCAATCTTCGCTCTCTCTCCAGGAATACGTGCAATCTTCTTGATTGTGATAAGTCCATCAGCAATCTCCGGCACTTCCTGCTCAAAAAGACGCTGAAGGAACATATTTGATGTTCTACTCAGGATAATCTTCGGATTGTTCACGTTATCTACGTGATCAACAACAGCACGGACAGACTCTCCCTTACGGAAGAAATCTCCAGGAATCTGTTCTGTCTTCGGAAGAAGAAGCTCATTTCCCTCCTCATCAAGCAGCAGAATCTCTTTCTTCCATATCTGATAGACATCAGCAGTGATAACGGTACCGACTTTCTCAAGATACTTATGATAGAGACTATCCTTCTCCAACTCAAGAATTTTTGATGCAAGAGTCTGTCTGAGATTAAGAATTGCCCTACGTCCGAACTTTGAGAAATCAACTGCTTCTGTCACTTCCTCGCCCTCCTCAAAATCCTCGTCTATCAGACAAGCTTCTGTAAGAGAAATCTGCGTATTGGAATCTTCAAGATCCTTGTCTGCCACTACAACTCGGGTACGCTGTATCTCACAGTCACCCTTGTCAGGATTCACGATAACCGAATAGTTCTCGTCCGTTCCAAACATCTTGGAAATAACACTGCGGAAGCTCTCCTCAAGAACACTGACCAAAGTCATACGGTCAATGCTCTTCAACTCCTTGAACTCCTGAAACGTATCGACCAGTGTGATCGACTCAGTCTTCTTAGCCATTTTACTTTAAACTGATTATATATTTTGTATAATTTATCTCATCATACTTGAAAGGCAGCTCAACGTCAACCAATACCGGACGTTTTTTACCCTCTACGCACTGTTTCTGTTGAGTTTGAAGTACAAAACCCTCAGAATCCGCACTCTTCAATATTCCTTTCAACTTTGCACCTGTCTTTGGCAGTACCTCCACATTCTGTCCTATATGATTCTGATACTGTCTTAAGACTTTGAATGGCTGACCGATGCCTGCCGAGCCAACCTCAAGCTCGTAATCCTCAACATCACGGTCCAAATTTGACTCTATAAAGCGGCTAAGCTCCACACAATCCTCAATCCAGACTCCTTCCTGATGATCTATCTCAACAACGATACGATTGTCACGGCTTACATTAACATCCACAAGAAAATAATTTTCCTTACTCTCCAGCCATTGCTGAACAAAACCGGACACGACTTTTGCATCAATCATATTAAAGTATTTGTACAAATTTCACTTCAACATAAACATATAGAAACGAAAAAGAGGCCTCACAGCCCCTCTCACAACCTCCATTACGATGCAAAAATACGGTGAAAATCTGTTCTATGCAAATTTTCACCGTAATAATTTACAATTAGTATGATTATAAGCCCATATATGATAGCATTCTGGCGGCATAGCGGCGACCAAGCTCGCGACTACCCTTAAGATTGAAATGCAGATGGTCACGACCGCACTCACATCCTGCGGCAGGAACCACTAATGCCTGTGGGAGGACCTCAGGAAGTTTCTGCATTACCTCATTATGCGCTGCGCAAACACCCTTCTGGTCTGCAGGAACCACCTCACCGGCGAGCAATGGAATTGAGCCAGGCTCAAGTCCAAGGTCAGCCAGAATATCATCATAAACTTTCTTCACATTAGCCGGCCACTGCGGATCATTGGTGTTTGTCTCACCCTGATGCAAAAGGATACCCTTGATAACACCATCCTGCTGAGCCTTCTTGCAAAGCTCAATAAGACGATTGTATGGATTGCCACCATATTCATTGGCGATATTTTTCATCCAATCTGCCTGTTTGGGTATATATTCCTCGCATTTGTCCTTATCAAACAAATCTATTGAACAACCTGCTACAGCAACCATGACAACACCAACGCGAACCTCCTCGGGAAGCTCATTAACCATTGTACGACCAAAATAGTCAGCTGGAGTAAGACCCGTATGGCAACGAGCCAATGGTGGCACTGCGGTACGCCACTCGCCCATCTTGCCACTCTCACAATCCACAGCGTTCATTGTAAGGAAACGAGGACTGACATTCTGTAGATCCTGCTCCGCAGGTCTTGGATTACCTTCCATATTGGACTGTCCTATACAGATGTAGATGTGGAAATTAGGATCCTGTTCCGACATTATTGTCAAAGCAGTTGACAGGAAACACGCAAGTAGTAAAAATCTCAATTTTTTCATTATTATGATTATTTATAGTTGAAATTACAAGTTCAGTAATACTTTATCACGCAATTTTCGCAAAATAATCTGAATTGACCAATTTTCAGCAAGACAAAAATGAGCAAGAGGCAAAATATTCATAACTTTGTATAAGAATCACATTTGATTGATATTTACTCTATGGGCAAAAAGACGACAAAAGCCAACCACGCATTCATGTTAGGCTCATTTATTCTAATAATTCTTCTGTTCCTGACAGTTTTCGTTTTTCTGATGTGGGCATTCAAGGCATTCCAAAAGCAAGATGATATCAATAGATACAAGGAAACATATAGCATAGAATTAAGTGAAAGCACGCTAAACAAATCTATGATGTTATATATTAATGATAGTCTTGTTTTCAGCGGAACACCATCAGCAACTATGACTCTCCAGATAAGCAGATTCGCAGAGGAAAACTCATTGCTTGCAGTAGATGGAGAGAGTGACCAGGTATCACTTATTCCACTGCCTTCAGAAAGTTCTCACATTACGCTTCAAAGAAAAGGCTCTGTATTTTTCACAAACGAACTTTCAGAATAAAAACACAACCAACTAAAGGGTTAAAAGCATTTATCACCCTTCCACTACGGACGGAAAAAAAAAGGCCCGGGGTATTTCCCCAGGGCTTCCTGAAAAAACGGCGGCTACCTACTCTCCCACTCGCCCGTTCCGTGCAGCGGAACTAAGACAAGGGCAATGGTA
>CALDKD010000076.1 GCA_937898885.1 uncultured Bacteroidales bacterium
TCAGTCACTATGCCCGCATAGCTCCTTCTTCGATAATCCTTTCTGACTGAAAAATCTTCCGGCTTTCTTACCAACTTGTTTTTTTACGCTTACTTATCATTTACAAAGTTAATGAATTTGAGTGTCAGTTTGTGCTGGGAAAGAAAAAATAAATACTTTTGTGATATAAAATGAATGATGCGGTTATGTCAGAGTTTATATCCAGAATATGGTCATTTGTCAGAAGGAACAAGTACACGGTTGCTATTGTGGCTTTCCTTGCCATTATCGTTGTTTTAGATGAGAACAGCCTGGTAAGGCGTATTTCTCAGAAACGCCAGATAAAGGCTCTGGAGGAGGAGATAGACACGTATCGCCAACAGATAATTGAGGGACAGGCTCTTCTTGATAATCTGGAGAATGACAGTATGCTTCTGGAACGCATAGCCCGGGAAAGATATAATATGAGCCGTCCGGATGAGGATGTATTCCTGATGGAGAAAGAGTGATATGAGAGATTTTCGTGATTATGTGATGATGGCTGGCGGCATTGCCCTGATAGCAGGCGCGGTGTTGCGGATAACGGGAATAGCTGTTGCTCCATATCTCTATCTGGGCGGGGCAATAATCTTTGGAATAGCTCAGATAATGGATAGATATGACGGCGACAGTCCTGTAATAAAGAGATTGCGCGCGCAACAGGTGCTGGGAGCCTTATTCCTGCTGATATCCGGCTTTTTGATGTATGCTGAGAGATGGCGTCCGGACATCATTATGAATCATCAGTCCGGAGGTGCCATTCATTCCACTCTGGTTGCCCTGACCGCTCCGAATAACTGGATACTGTTTATGTGTATCGCCGCTGTCTTTGAGCTCTATTCATCATTCCGTCTGGACAAAGAGCTGGAAAAAGAGAAAGAAAGGTCCTGATTTCTCCTCTTTGGCGTCTTGCCATATTAAATAATGCAAAAATGACACATAGTAATTTTGTATGTTGTATTTTTGCTGCGCCTTTGAGTCTCAGAGGCTGAATTACAGGATGTTTCATATATGACAAGATTTTTAGTCAATATAGTGGCGACTCTTCTCGCATTGCTTGCGATAGTTTCCTGCAAGCGTGGTTATTCAATTGACGGCAGCGTTGATTTATATGGATATGAAGGCGAGAACCTGTATCTTGTCACTCACGAGAATGGTGTGTTCTCGGTTGTCGATTCCTGTTGTGTGCGTCACGGCCATTTTAAAATGAGTGGCAAGGTTGACTCAACAGTCTTTGCCGTGCTTTGTCACGGATTCGAGCCTATTCTCCCTCTTTTCATAGAGAAAGGAAAAGTGACAGTCCACATAGCTCCATCTATTCTTGATGTCAAGGGAACAAGGCTGAACAATACTTTGTATGAGTTCCTGGATAAGAAGAATGACATAGACAACCGTTATGAGGATTTGCTTCAGCGCTCGCAGTATCTTACAAACATAATGAATCCGTCAGTCTCATACGATGATTCACTTAAGGTTGTCGTGGATGAGGCAGAGGAGCATATATTCGGCTTCATGAGAAAGCATTACACCGATCCTCTGGGCGTTTGTGTCTTTATGATGATGTGTAATGGCTCCTCAACTGATGCGCCAAGTCCGCTTATCAGACGCATTCTTGATGCCGCTCCTGAGAAATTTCTCAATAACAGGACAATACGGACCTATACCGCAAATGTAGGATATAGGTAATCCTTATTTCTTTAATGCAGACGCTATTACCGACGCGGCCTCATCAGAGAGGGCACGCATCCGCTCGTTTGCCTCTGGTGCGGTAAGCCCCTCAATACCGTCTGCCTTGATTGGCTTGTGTACTGTGAGACTCATAGGATGCCAGGATACAAGCTTGGAGTGGCGTGACATTACATCGAAGGCTCCGTTTATCGTGATGGGGAGTAAGGGAATGCGCAACTCCTGGGCAAGCAGGAAGGCGCCCTTCTTGAAACGGCCAATCTGCCCGTTGGCAGTGCGTGTGCCTTCCGGGAAGATAATCATAGACATACCTCTTCTCAAAGTCTTCTCAGTGGCGGCCATACTGTCTCTGCTGCTTGATTTTGAGGAGCGGTCTATATAGATGAAGCCGGCCTTCCTGCATGCGGCTCCTACAAGCGGTATGCTCTCCAACTCCTTTTTCATCATCCATTTGAATTTTACTCCAAGATATCCGTACAGCAGGAACACATCAAAAATACTCTGATGATTTGATATTATGATATAAGGCTTTCCTTCCTCAATGTTCTCCATTCCTGATTTGCTTACCGGCAGGAGAAGCACAGTGCATATTATTCTGGACCATATCATTCCCGGATAGTATCCCCAGAAGTCCTGACTGCCAAGGACACTGCCTGTTATTGTAGTCAATGCCGTAAGGATTGTGGCGACAAGAATGACAGGTAACGCCACACAAATCTCATAAACAATATATAAAGCCTTGCAAATGTATCTCATCTGTCAAAAAGTACTAGTTCTCCTTTCTCTTTATCGTTGAAAATGCCATCCCGATAGACATTGTTGCCGTTTACCCAGGTATGTGTCACCCTCCAATTGAAGGTGTGGCCGTTGAAAGGACTCCATCCGCATTTACCGGGAACACTGCTGTCCTGCACAGTGTAGCTATCCTTGCGGATAAGTGTAAGATCGGCCTTGTATCCTTCGCGTATGATGCCCCGGCGTCGTATGCCGAAAAGCAAGGCCGGATTCTGGCACATTGTCCGGACTATGTCGCAGATGCTTATGACTCCGCTGTCTGCAAGCTCCATCATAACAGGAAGCGAGTAGGGGAGAACAGGCATTCCCGATGCGGCGCTCTTGCACCCTCCTTGTTTCTCAGACAGCAGGTGTGGCGCGTGGTCTGTTCCTACAACATCAATCAAACCTGACTTGAGCGCATCTCTGAGCGCATTCCTGTCATTTAAGCCTTTTACCGCAGGATTGCACTTGATTCTGGTGCCAAGTGTGGCGTAGTCCTGGTCTGTGAAGAAAATGTGAGCCGGACACACCTCGGCAGTAAGGCTTTTCTCACGTAGGTCACGCCGGTCCAGGAGTTCCAGCTCGCGGGCAGTGGTTATATGAAGCAGATGTAGATGTGCCCCAGCCTTGGCTGCGAGCTCAGCCGCGCGTGATGACGATGCATAGCAGGCCTCTTCGGAACGTATCAACGGATGATATTCAACCGGCGGCTCGCATCCGCAGCTGATGGTGTATCTCTCCATATTGCGGTTTATGATACTTGTCTCCTCGCAGTGTGCGGCCACCAGTACCGGTGATGCCTTGAATATATTGTAGATGTGGTCGCTGCCCTCAACGAGCATACCACCTGTGCTGGAACCCATAAACAGTTTCACACCGCAGGTGGAGGATGGGTCAATACGCTCAATCTGGCTCAGATTGTCGTGGGTAGCTCCCAGATAGAAGGAGTAGTTTACAAGACAATTCTCTGCTGCGATGTCGCACTTGTCCCGCAAAGCCTGAAGAGTGGTGGTCTGCGGTATGCAGTTGGGCATATCAAAGATTGTGGTCACACCTCCTGCGGCTGCCGCACGGCCCTCGCTGGCGATGGTGGCCTTATGCGTGAGACCAGGCTCGCGGAAATGAACGTGATCATCAATAATGCCAGGCATCAATATGCAATCCGAAGCATCAATTATGCTGTCTGGCTGGAGCGATGGATGTGCGTCAGGAGCGATTATCTCCACGATGGTATCGCCCGAGATTACAACGGAGCCGGAGCGTAACCTGTCCGCTCCGGCTATCGTTGCATTCTTTATGAGAGTAATGCTCATATCTATGCGGTTACTGGCCTTTCTGAGGGTATTTGCGGAACCAACTGGATATCTTCAGACGTATCACGCCGAAAAACGCCTCGCTGAATATTCCTCCGCTCATCTTTGATGTGCCCAGGACTCTGTTTACAAATATGACAGGAACCTCCTTTATCTTGAAGCCGCACTGGTATGCCGTGAACTTCATCTCTATCTGGAAGGCGTAACCTTTGAAATGAATCTTGTCAAGCTCTATGGTCTCCAGGACCTGACGCTTGTAGCATTTGAATCCGGCCGTAGTGTCGTGAATTGGAAGTCCTGTTACAATATGTACATATTTCGATGCGAAATAGGACATCAGTACGCGGCCCATAGGCCAGTTGACCACATTCACACCACTAACATAGCGGGAGCCGATGGCAACATCATAGCCCTCATCCTGACAGGCGGAGAGCAGGCGTGGCAGATCTTTGGGATCGTGCGAGAAATCGGCATCCATCTCGAAGATGTAGTCGTACCCTTTCTCAATGGACCACTTGAATCCTGTTATATAGGCTGTGCCAAGCCCCAGCTTGCCTGCGCGCTCAACTATGTGCAGCCTGCCTGTGAACTCGTTCTGCAGGTCCTTGACAATCTGGGCTGTTCCGTCAGGTGAGCCGTCGTCTATTACAAGAATGTGAAACCCCTGTGGGAATGCAAAAACCGCACGGATTATATTCTCGATATTCTCCTTCTCGTTGTAAGTTGGAATAATTACGACACTGCCCATCTTGAACTCTGATAAAATGATTGTCAAAGATAGCGAATTATCTTGATGAGCGATGTGACTTGCTCTTCTTTTTACGGCTGGCTATCATTGCTGCAATCACGGCGATTACCACAACGCCTATGATGATCAGTGTGCCTATGTTCAGGCTGTCGCCTTTAACTCTGGACCACATATCAACCATAGCCTCGGCACGGTCGCCACTGTCGTGCATAAGGGCACAACGCTCAATGGTCTTTGCGTCAGGATACTGGATGCTGTTCACGCATACGCTGTCCGCGTCCGGTCCGAAGAAATAACTCAGATCTATTGGAGGATAGCTGTCGTCAATCTTTGCCTCAAGAACCTCAGGTGCGCCAATTACGCTCACATATCCTATGGCATCCATATTGCGGAGAGCATTCTCAGGCATACACATATAGTTGATGAAGTACGATGCTGCCTTTGGATTCTGCGCATAAACAGGGATTACCCATCCGTCAAACCATACGTTGCTTCCCTCATTTGGAACACGGTAGTCAAGTGTGACCTCATCGCTGACCTCGTCGATGGCCCACATGGCATCGCCGCTCCAGGTTACGTTTATCCAGTCCTTGCCCTGCGACATACGCTCCTTGCCAAAGTCAACCTCCCAACCGGTGATGTTCTGCTTGGCTGCGGCCATTGTATCCTCAAAAATCTTGAGATACTTGTCCGAGAGGTCATTCATTACATTCTGACGTGTGGTCTTGCCGCTTCGAATCTCATCGTTACGGACATACATCATCATAGAGCCATAGACATCGCGGAAAGCGTCTTTCATAAGAACTCTTCCCTGGAATTTCGGATTCCAGACGGCTCCCCAGGTCGATGCCTCCTCTTCGGTGACGTATGCGGTATTATAGAGCAGTCCTGTGGTTCCCCACATATAACCTACAGCATACTCAGAGCCCTTGTGGCCGCCGGCCGAGAACTCATTGACAAGATTCTTGAAGTAGGGCGATATGTTTACGGTATAGTCCGGAGTGTTTCCGAAATCGTGGCTGATGGGCTGCAGCAGGTTGTTGCGGAGCATTCTCTCTATGATGTACTCCGACGGACAGACAACATCGTAATCCTCGTGTCCTTTCTCAATCTTTGTAAGCATGACCTCGTTGATATCGAAGAGCTGATATATAATCTCGATATCCTCGCCTGTCTGCTCCTTATACCATACCTTGAACTCATCAAGCAAATCCTCATCGATGTAGTCGGCCCAGTTGTATATCTTCAGGATATGACTACGGTCATCATCCTTGGCCTGTGACGGTGTGGAGAAACCTGCCAGAAGTGTGGCAAAAAATAGAACACCAAGTAGCTTTTTCATTTTAGTCTCAGTTGTTTTTCTTTTCCATTCTTGAGGAACGGACATTGATTATTATAAGTAAAATTAACACAGTCAAGAAGATAATCGATACCAAAGCTCTGAGCTCAGGAGTCAGTCCTCCCTTGCGGGCATCGGCATAGATATATGTGGAGAGCGTCTCCAGGCCATTGCTTCCCTTGGTGAAAAGGGTTACTGCGAAATCGTCTATGGAAAGGGTGAATGCAAGAATAAATCCGCTTACCATTCCTGGCCTGAGCTCGGGTACCAGTACCTTGCGGAATGCCTGTGCGGGTGTGGCTCCCAGATCAAGGGCGGCCTCATAGATATTCGGATTCATCTGTCTGAGACGTGGCATCACGCTAAGCACAACGTATGGAGTACAGAATGTGATGTGTGCCAGAACCACAGTGACGTAGCCCCCTGATATGCCCAGGCTGACGAAAAGCAGGAACAGCGATATGCCGGTTATGATGTCCGGGTTTATCATTGGGATGTTGTTTACAAACTGTATTGCCCTGCGGCTCTTTCCGCGCATATTGTGAATACCTACCGCGGCAATCGTTCCGAGCAGTGTGGAGATGGCTGCGGCGATGAGCGCAATCACCAGTGTGTTGATGATTGCGGAAGTGATGTTTGAGGCGTGCTGCGCCTCACCGCTGAACAGGGATTTGTATAAGTCCAGAGAGAATCCCTTCCACTGACCGATTGACTTTGAGTCTGTGAAAGAGAAGAAAATGATAATTGCTATCGGGGCGTACATCACGACCAGAAGCAGATACAGGTATGCCTTCGCGATGACTTTTCTCATATCAGTGATGTCTGTTCCGGGTTGTCCTTATCGCGGGTCAACGCGGTGGTGATACCTATTATTACAAGCATTATCAGAGACAGGGCGGCACCGTAATTCATAGTATCGCTCATCATTATATTGTCCTGAATAATTGATCCGAACAGACGCTTCGTGTTAAGAGTGAGAATCTCCGATATGGCGAATGTTGAGATTGTGGGCAGGAAAACCATAAGTATTCCGCTTATGATGCCCGGTACGGACAAAGGCAGGATCACACGCGTGAAGGTTTGAAGACGTGTGGCTCCAAGGTCTCTGGCCGCCTCAAGGTATGATTTGTCTATCTTCTGAATAGAGTTGTAGATAGGGTAAATCATAAAAGGCAGGAAATCGTAGCTCAGACCGAATATGAGTGCTCCCTCACCCAGGGTAATGTGGACAAAGTCGAAGAGCGCCACAGTGGCTAGTGAGCGCATCAGTATGTTGATCCACATAGGAAGTATAAAGAGCATCACAAGCGCCTTGCCTCTGGTCAATTCAGAATTACTCAGAATATAGGCTGCCGGATATCCCACCAGGATACATACGACTGTGGTGATAAGGGCAATGCCAATGGAGTATATGAATGTGTTAAGAGTCTCCGATTGGGTCCCGAATTTCGCGAAATTGGCTAATGTGAAACCTCCGCTATAGTTGCGGAAGGCATACACTGCAATCAAGATAAGCGGAATAACCACAAAAAATGCAAGAAACAGGGCATACGGAGCAGCCCAGTTGCTGCGTTTCATCAAAGCCGCCGGGGTCTTCATCACTCTGCAGTCTTAGGTGTTATGATAATGTTCTCTGGCAGAATGCGGATTCCGACAATGTCACCGTTGTCCCACTGCTCGTCAGTGTGAACCTGCAACTCATCACCGTTGTCGGCAGTGACCGTAAGGTGATAGTAATTGCCCTTGTACAGAATGAATGTGACTGTACCGGCTGCGGCACCCTCGTCGGTGTAGTCCATAAGCTCAATGTTGGGGTAGCTATCCCCTGTGTCATCTGAAAGCTTGATATTACGGTTGCTCACCTTGACGCTCACCTCTGTTCCGGCTGGCAGGTCCTGTGGCAGGCATTCGAATGTGCCTCCAAGGAATGATACGTGAGTGCTGTCCTCAATGACTCCGTTGAAGTTGTTGGGGTCGCTGTTCTTGTGCATGACGTGGAAATCGAACGGCTTGATGATGAGGCTGACCTCTGTGCCGGCCTCGAATTTATTATAGTCCTGCACAAGCAGCTCGTAACCCTTCTCCGTGATTACAGTCATCTCATAATGCACACCCTTGAATATGCAGGACTGAACCACACCGTTAATCTGGGCGGAGTCGTTCCGTGCCATAATGTAGATGTCCTCAGGACGTATCACGACATCTACGTGCTCGTTCGGAGCGAATCCCTTGTCAACGCACTCGAACTCCTGATACATGGTGAGTACGTGGAAATCGCTCTTCATTATTCCGTTCAGGATGTTGCTGTCGCCGATGAAGTCTGCCACGAACGGGTTTATCGGCTCATTGTAGATGTCGTCAGGCTTGCCAATCTGCTGCACCTTGCCATTGTTCATCACCACGATGGTGTCGCTCAGTGTAAGCGCCTCCTCCTGGTCGTGGGTAACGTAGATGAAGGTAATGCCAAGCTGCTTGTGCATCTGCTTAAGCTCCATCTGCATATCCTTGCGCATCTTAAGGTCCAGGGCAGCCAGTGGCTCGTCCAGAAGAAGAACCTGCGGCTTGTTGACTATGGCGCGGGCAATGGCCACACGCTGCTGCTGTCCTCCTGACAGTGATTCAACGTCACGTTCCTCGTAATCGGTAAGGCCTACAATCTTGAGCACGCGACGTACTTGTCTCTCAATCTCATCCTCTTTGACCTTCTTGAGCTTGAGGCCGAATGCGATGTTCTCAAATACATTCAAATGCGGGAAAAGCGCGTAACGCTGGAATACAGTATTGGTAGGGCGCTTGTGTGGCGGTATGGTCGTTATGTCCTGTCCGTTCATCCTTACCGCTCCGCTGTCGGTCGTGGTGAGGCCTGACAGAATACGCAATAGTGTGGTTTTTCCGCAACCGGACGGACCAAGGATGGTGACGAACTCACCTTTCTTGACAAAAAGACTTACATCATCGAGTACCTGCTTGTCGCCGAACCACTTGGATATGTGGTCTATCTCAATGATGTAAGTCCCTTCGTTATTATTACAGTTATTTACTCCCAAGGGGATAGGGATGTCCGGCGGACGCTGTGTGCAGTCCTTGCCTGTGAGGCTCTCTGCCGGGGTGCTGTTTGGCCTTGCGCTCATTTCCTTTGAATGATTTGATAAAGTGTTGTCTGAATCGGGGTGCAAAGTTAGTTTTTTTGTAATTTTGGGGCACAAAAAACAACGTTTTTTTTAGTGGCGATTTAAAATTTACGCCGGAAGGACTCAGGGACTTATGGAAATATCGGAACTGGGGCGTTTGCTCGCCCGTCATCCGGGCAGGAGGGCATTCCTGCAAAAGAGTGAGGGAAAGACATCTGGCACTGTTTTTCTCAATGGCTTACGTGCCTCATCCGCATCACTTTTCTTCAGTACTCTTATAGGACGGGATGATTTCAACAGACCCATTCTCTTCATTCTCAACGACCGTGAGGAAGCCGCCTATTTCTATCATGACCTGACTCAGATTCTAGGTGAGAATTCAGTGATGTTTTTCCCGTCGTCATACCGACGGGCAGTGCGGTTCGGTCAGAAAGACAGTGCAAGCGAGATATTACGTACGGAGGTCCTGAACACACTGGCGTCGTCGCGTAATGCCACAGACGGCAATACACCCTGCCCGGTAGTCGTGACGTCGCCCGACGCACTTGCCGAGATGGTTGTATCGGAGGAGAGACTCGGCGAGCTTTCCATTTGTATTAGAAAAGGTGAGTCATACGACCGCGATGAGCTTCAGGACCGTCTGTTCGATATGGGGTTCGAGCACGTTGACTACGTTTACGAGCCGGGACAATATGCGTTGAGGGGCAGCATATTGGATATATACTCATTCTCTTCTGAGAACCCGTGCAGGATTGACTTTTTCGGGGATGAGGTGGACAGCATCCGCGAGTTTCAGGTTGACAGCCAGTTGTCAACATCGAATATTGACAGTGTGGTGGTAGTGCCCGAGCTTGGCGTTTCGTCCGAAGGAGATTACGTCACGCTTCTTGATTTCATTCCATCGGACTCTGTCATCGTGGGCAAGAATCTGGAGCTGGCCGCAGGTCTGCTGGACAATATCATTAACGATATGGGCGACTCAGACAGCGTGTCGGCCAGAATGAGAATGATAGATGCCGCAAAAGATGCGGATGCCACGGCAGATACCGATATGCCGAAGCTTATGAGCGGATCAGTGTTCCGCCAGAAGACAGACGGATTCCTGAAGGTTGAGTTTGGCTCCAAGCCATCTGAGAGACTGGAGTTTACAGTCAACTTCAACGTCACAATGCAGCCGCTGTTCCATAAGAATTTCGATATGGTTGCAGAGACTCTGACATCGTACCTGGGAAAAGGGTATCACATATATATATTATCTGACAGTGCCAAACAGTGTGAGCGCCTGAATGCGATATTTACCGACAGGGGCGATAATATACCTTTCACAGCTGTTGACCATACACTGCACGAGGGCTTCACAGACGATACGCTCCATATCTGCTGCTTTACGGACCATCAGATTTTTGACCGGTACCATAAGTACAGTCTGGCCAGCGACAAGACGCGCAACGGAAAGGTTGCTCTTACTTTGAAGGAACTCTCGGAGTTTGAGATGGGAGATTACGTTGTGCATATGGACTATGGCATAGGTCGTTTCGGAGGGCTTGTCAAGGAGAACGTCAACGGTGTGCCGCAGGAGAAAGTAAAGATAATATATCGCAACAACGATGTGGCTCTGGTCTCAATCCATGCCCTTCACAAATTGTCAAAATACAAAGGCAAGGAAGGCGAGCCTCCGCGTGTCAGCTCATTGGGCACCGGCGCGTGGGAGAATATGAAGGAACGCACCAAGGGCAAGATCAAGGATATAGCGCGCGACCTTATAAAACTGTATGCCAAACGACTGGAGGAGAAGGGCTTCGCCTATAGTCCGGACAGCTTTATGCAGACAGAGCTTGAGGCCAGCTTTATGTACGAGGACACGCCAGACCAGCTCAAGGCCACCATTGATGTGAAATCCGATATGGAGAGCAGCCGTCCTATGGACCGTCTGGTCTGTGGTGATGTGGGTTTCGGCAAGACCGAGGTGGCTGTAAGGGCCGCTTTCAAGGCTGTGGCCGACAACAAGCAGGTGGCTGTACTTGTTCCAACTACTATTCTGGCATTTCAGCACTATCAGACATTCGCCGAGCGCTTGAGGGATTTCCCCTGCAAGGTGGAGTACCTGAGCCGTGCCCGCACTCAGAAACAGATAAACGGAATATTGGAAGGACTTGCCGACGGCAGTATCGACATAGTAGTGGGAACACACAAACTGATAGGCAAGACGGTCAGGTTCAAGGATCTTGGCCTGCTTATCATAGACGAGGAGCAGAAATTCGGCGTATCTGTAAAGGAAAAGCTGAAGGCTATGAAGGTTAATGTGGATACCCTGACCCTGACAGCTACGCCTATTCCGCGTACATTGCAGTTCTCCCTGATGGGTGCCCGCGACCTCTCCATTATCCAGACCCCGCCGCCAAACCGTTATCCTATACAGACCGAGGTGCACGTTTTCAGCGCAGACCTCATCCGCGAGGCTGTAAACTTTGAGATGAGCCGCAACGGTCAGGTGTTCCTTGTGAATAACCGTATCTCAGGCTTGCAGGAGTTGAAAGACCTGATTGAGCGCGAGGTGCCTGATGTCAGAGTCTGCATAGGCCATGGCCAGATGGAGCCGGAGGAGCTTGAGAAAATCCTGCTGGGATTCGTCAACTATGATTTTGATGTGTTGATAGCTACATCCATCATAGAGAACGGCATTGACATTCCAAATGTGAATACCATCATAATAAATCACGCGCAGAACTTCGGACTGAGCGACCTGCATCAGATGCGCGGGCGTGTGGGAAGAAGCAACCGCAAGGCGTTCTGCTATCTGCTGGCACCGCCATTGAGCGTGCTGCCCTCTACTACAAGACGCAGGCTGGAGGCCATTGAGAACTTCAGCGACCTTGGAAGCGGCATCCAGCTGGCGCTTCAGGACCTTGACATCCGTGGCGCGGGTAATCTGCTTGGAGCAGAGCAGAGCGGTTTCATTGCCGACCTTGGTTACGAGACATATCAGAAAATACTGAAGGAGGCCGTGCGCGAGTTGAAGGCCGATGAGTTCTCCGACCTGTTCAGCAATGCCGGCACATCAGGAGGGCAGTCTTCCGACAGTGAGCTGTCTGCGAGCCTGTTCGTTGATGAGTGTACCATTGAGACAGATATGCAGATTCTTTTCCCTGCTACATTTGTTCCGAACGGCAGCGAGCGTATATCATTGTACCGTGAGCTTGACGGTATGGAGAATGAGAATGAGCTTGCACAGTACCGTGTCCGTCTGAAAGACCGTTTCGGCGATATTCCAGAGGAGGCAGAGGAGCTTATCCGTATGGTATCGCTCCGCCGTCGCGCCAAAGACCTGGGAATAGAGAGGATATTCCTGAAAGGTGGCAATATGGCTCTTTTCTTTGTGAGCAATCCCGACAGCGCGTATTATGAGAGCGCGGTCTTCGGCAGTGTGCTTAATTATGCTATGGCTCATCCGGATACCTGCCGCATACGCGAGCAGAATGACAAGCGGAGCATATTGATAAGCGGAATAGACAGTGTAAAGGCTGGGGTAGAGGTGCTTCGCAGCATCAGCGTGTCGTAGCATAAATCTTCATGCACAATTGCCGGCAGAGTTGCGCGTATGGGGAATTTAGTATAAATTTGCAGTAAAAATTCAACGATATGTTTGCATCTTTTGATTTTCTGGAGGTATTGAGCTCATTTATAATAATGTTCGCCATAATTGACGCCTTGGGCGCCACACCAATTATATTGTCATTGCGTGACAAAGGCAAGGAGGTGAAGTCTTTACGTGCCACAGTCCTGGCTGGTGTGATATTGCTGGGCTTTTTCTATCTTGGCGATCTGGTGCTGAGACTCTTCAATGTAGATATTCAGTCATTCGCTGTGGCGGGAGCCATACTGCTTTTCCTGCTTGCTATGGAAATGCTGCTCGATGTGGAGTTTTTCAAATATGCGGGCCCTACGCCCGACGCCACAATAGTACCTTTGGTGTTCCCGTTGCTGGCCGGTGCCGGCGCCATAACCACACTTATCTCACTGAAGGCCGAGTATGCCGATATCAACATCGTCTGTGGCCTGTTGCTGAATCTTGTATGGGTGTATGTGGTACTGAAGCTTACAGACCAGGTGCGTCGCATCTTCGGAAAGACCGGCATCTATGTGATGAAGAAATTCTTCGGAGTGATTCTGCTGGCAATGGCTGTACGCCTGTTTACCGCAAATCTGCACGCGCTTATAGGACAGTTCTAATTCAGTCCTGTAAGGTCTATTGATTCCAAGCCGCTTTCTGTAGCTACAATAAGGTACGCCTTGAGCTCAGGCGTGCGGCTCACCAATGCTGTAGCGCTGTCTGCGCCCATAACCATAAACGATGTGGCGAATGCGTCGGCCGTGGCGCAATCCTTGGCTATGACCGTCGCGGAGAGCAGACTGTGGCTTACCGGACGGCAACTCTTAGGGTCAATAGTGTGCGCGTATCTGACACCATCCTTCTCGTAGAAATTCCTGTAATTGCCCGATGTGGCCATAGCGCAGTCCGTAAGGTGGAGAATAGTGTTCAGACTGTTGCCCGATGCCGGCATATCCTCGTTCGGATTACTTACTCCGATACTCCAGTCAAGACCTTTGGCATTCTTTCCCTTTACAACAACCTCGCCTCCAATCTCAACCATATAGTCGGTAATTCCCTCAGCGCTCAACGCTTCAGCCACAGCATCGCATCCGTAACCTTTGGCAATGGCGCTGCAGTCCAGCATTATGCGCCCGTCATCCTTTACAATGCGCCCGTCCTGCTCGCGTACCATAGTGTAGCCTATTATCTGCCGTAGGCTGTCTATCGTACTGTCCGTGATGTTTTCCGAATTCTTGAAACCGAAACCCCAGGCATTCACCGCAGGCGCCACCGTTATGTCGAATGCGCCGTCCGTCCTTTCCGATATGGACTGTGCCAGACGGAAAACCTTTATGAACGATGTATCGGCTGCGGCATTGACAGGCTCGTTGTGGTTGATTCGCGATATGGTGGAACTGTCATTGAACATGGACAGGGCGTTGTCAACCCTCTTCATGGCAGCCTCAATCTCAGGCCTGAGGTCTCTGCCATAACGGTACGTTATCTTGTATGTGGTACCAAAGACAAACCCCTGGGTTGTCTGATAAACCTGCTGCTTTCTGCTCTTGCTCAATATCACTATGCTGCCAACTATTAGTAGTAGCAGAAACGGTAAATGCCAGGGCTTGATGCGCCTGCCTGTAGTGGATGACATTGGTTCTTCTGATGATGGTATGTTGTCAGTTCAGCTCCTCCTTGATCTTGTAGTCGTTGCGCTGCTGTGAGCTGCGGCTTATCTGCTCACCCAGGAATCCTGTCAGGAACAGCATCGTTCCAAGTATCATACCGGTAAGCGTGATGTAGAAATACGGGTTGTCTGTAACCAGACGCGCCGGGATGCCGTGGGCAAGTGATATCAGCTTGCTGGCTCCAAGAATGACTATGGCAATGAACGATATTATGAACATCAACGAGCCAAGCAGGCCGAAGAAGTGCATAGGCTGCTTGCCGAACTTGTTGAGGAACCAGAGTGACATCAGGTCAAGATAACCGTTCACAAAACGGTTCAGACCGAATTTAGTAACGCCATACTTGCGGGCCTGATGGTGTACCACCTTCTCGCCAATCTTGCCGAAACCGGCGTTCTTGGCCAGATAGGGGATGTAGCGGTGCATCTCACCATACACCTCAATGTTCTTGACAACCTCCTTGCGGTATGCCTTCAGGCCACAGTTCATATCGTGAAGCTGTATGCCGGTAACCTTGCGTGCGGTCCAATTGTAAATCTTTGAGGGTATGTTCTTGCTGAGCTTGCCGTCGTAACGCTTCTTTTTCCAGCCTGACACAAGGTCATAACCCTCCTCGCGTATCATACGGACCATCTCCGGCACCTCCTCTGGGCTGTCCTGAAGGTCAGCGTCCATAGTGACGACAATGTCGCCCTGGGCACGTGCGAATCCGCAGAACAGGGCAGGGGACTTACCGTAGTTACGGCGGAACCTCACACCGCAGACCTTGTCTGGATTGCTCTGACGTAGTTGCTCTATTATGTTCCAGGATCTGTCTGTACTGCCGTCGTCAACGAAGAGAACCTGATAGCTCAGGTTGTTCTCGTTCATAACGCGCTCAATCCAGGAATAGAGCTCCGGAAGTGATTCCTCCTCGTTGTAAAGCGGTACTATTATGGTTAAGTCCATATTATTCTATTTTGATAGGTTTTATTCTTGCTGTAATCAACGCAATGACTATGGAGAACAGATTCCCCCAGAACAGCGTTGAGCTGATAATCTGCTTGGTGAACTCCAGCGGAGTCATGGAGCTGAACAACTCAATGACGTTCTCTACAGTCTTGACTGCCGCATCGGTATCAGCCACCGGGAGATCGCCCGATAATATCATTGCTTTCGATGCCTCCATCTGAGCAGCCATCGCTGTCATAAATGAGCCGCCATCAATATATCTCAGATAAAGATAAGCTACGAATGATGATATCATTGTGGCGAAGAGTATGGTCATCATGGACAGCAGCCACGCCGATATGAAAGGGAAGAAACCGTTGGTCTCGTTGTCGCGGAAATTCCTTACCAGCCGCCACAGGAAGAATGGAACTCCCACAGCCACAATTATGAGCAGAAGGGTCAGGGTAGGGTACTTGAGCACAAGCGGGAACAGGGCAAGCTTTACCGTCTGGTACAGTCCAAGCCATATTCCAAGCCTCATAGCCCCCTGCGATATGTTTATGTTCTGCAACTTCTCAGCCATAAAATCCAAGTATTATTCCGCGAAGTTACAATATTTTCATTTAGAAGTTGCTTGTTTGACGAAAAGAGTATAACTTTGTGGCGGGTAAGTCCTGTACGGCCAGCTCCCTCTGAATCCTCCAGGGCTTGACCGCAGCAAAGGCAGGAGGTCGTAGCGGCGCGATACAGTAAGCTTACCCATCCCATAAGAGAGTGCTCCGGCACTCTCTTTTTTTTCAGTCCTCTTAAAGACCCAGCCCTATGTGAAATCCTATTGTCGGGCTTGTTGATATTGAGGGGCCCAGGAATAGATGAAAATTCCTGTAAATGCGGAATCTGACGCCTGGCTCCAGTGCAATTTGGGGCCGGACATCGCCAGGATGGCACTTTATCAACTCTTCACTGCCGTTAACCTTGTAAATCCAGTTGGCTCCAACTGAAATGTCGCTGTATAATGCGACTATCTCACGAGGACCTATGTAGAAGTATCTACGGAAAAAGAGTGAAGTCTGTATCATATAGTCGCTTTCCGGACGAGCATCATTATAACATTCTCCGTGACCTATAATCAAGCCAAGTGTGCGCTTGTTGTCAATTCTGACACCACCAGACAAGGCAGGCCCGCTGGTAACGAATCCTGCGGTAAGACGGAGGGTAAACTCCGGCTTCCAGTTCTGCCGTCCCTCCTCGGAGAATGCGGCGGCCCAACTGCCCTCCTGTAATGACTTATCTTCAGCAAGATCCTGTGCGCTCAATGGGCAGACAACTGCCAGAACCAGGAGAATCAATACACATCTCCTAAGATTCGTAAAAGGATATTTTCTCATAACAAGTTGATGTTGAATGCGCGAATATATAAAAAACTTAAGGCCGCATTGCGTGAGTCTCAGAGAATGCCGGATAAGTCAAACTTGTAGAAAATCTCATTGACATTGTCCAGACCATACAACACCTGATTCTCAGAGTCGAGCGTGATACACTCCAACTGTCTGTCAAGAGTATGGCATCCTACAAGCCTGCCATTCCAGTCAAAGATCCGGATTGAGCTCAGACCATCACCGGTATAGTGCGGTGAAAGCAGAATGATGTAATCGTCAGACACATCGGCATCCTGGTTCTGTACTTTGAAACTACTGTCCACCTTGTCATCAATATCCGCGCCACCCTGACGATGAATGCTTATGGCCGTACTCTCCCGCATATCCATAATATGCAGATAATCCTTTATTGTCATTGCATAAGCCATTTTCGTACCATCGGGTTTCCGGCACAGAAAACCATAATAGGCATATAGATAATAAATCTGCGAAGCAGCCTCAACAGGCTGGCCATATACCGGAATCTGGCTCTCTTCTCCAGCGCGTATGATGGAGAAATATGGGACATCGCCAATGTCCGGACTCTCCATTATTTTATTTGAATATGAGAAATTCGTTTCTCCATCCAAGTGTACGATTGTTTTCCAACGCGGTATCTCCTCATCTTCTTCCGGTCCTGGAACCATAATCCCTTTCGCCAAGGACCTTGTAAGGTTAACACTCCTTGTCCCGCCAGAGACA
>CALDKD010000077.1 GCA_937898885.1 uncultured Bacteroidales bacterium
ATTCAAAAAACATCTTCCACCTTGCAACACGTATATAATCTGTAAGTTACAAGGCCCGGTGGAAGAATGGAAGAAAATCAGTGAAAATCAAATCAACAAACAAGAAGGTCTTGCTGCAAATGCGTGTCCGGTACTCTTTCATACTAGTCCCCATACTTTTTCGGGTGAGCCAATATGGATAACCCGGTTTACGGTGGAGGCCTGAATGTTGATATGATGGATGTAAGGAGCATAACGGTGTATGACCGGCCTGTCTATTTTGCCGATGCCATCGAGCTGTGTCCGTTGTATAAAAAATATTATACTGCTCACGTGAATCCTCTGGAAGCGGAGACAACTCTTGAGAACCGTGTGCGCATAATCGACATAGAGCTTAAGGACGAGCACGAGCGCACCAGACGAAAGGACCGTTTCAACCTGGGTGAGCGCATCACCAATATCCCGGGTTTCTCAGCCCCATATCGTTTCTACAGTCCGGAGTATCCAGAAGGTCCGATTATCGGTGACGTTGACTACCGCCGCACCCTCTACTGGAATCCCAACGTTGTTACCGACGCGGCTGGTCACGCTGAGGTTGAGTTCTACAACAACTCCTACTCAAGGCACCTGAGCGTAAGTGCAGCAGGCATCACTGCCGGCGGTACACCTTACGTGCTCGACGCGGAGTTCTGACTGCGGCCTTGCCGCCGTAAAACGCAAAACTTCAATGATGAGCGTGATGCGGGTTCTCGTTGATGGCTTTCCGGTACATCTGGATGAGCGCGTTAATGGAGTTCCTGATATCGTATTTCCTGGCCGACTCTATGTATTTGGCAGACATAGTCATTCTTTCTTCCGGATGCTCTATCCACCAGTCAATGCGTCCGGCCAGCTCTCTTGGATTTCCTACCGGGAAAGTACTTCTCTCGTCCAATGCGAATTGTGATGTGGCGGTAAGCCTTCCTTGGGCAATCAGTGGAACAGCGCCTTCCCTTATGGCCTCAAGGCAGGACAGACCCTCAACCTCTACTATCGCGCAATGGATGTTAAGGTATGACCTGTGGGCAAGCTCCCTGAGCTCTGCGGGTGTGTGGAATGAGAACTGTGGCCTCAACTCTATGGCGCCATCCCTGAATAGCCTCTCCGCTTTTTTTTGAATGCGTTTTTTTGTAGGCCCTTGTCCCGCAAAGTACAACTGTATCTCTTTGGAATGCCTGGAATAGCGCATGGCCTTAAGAAGTGTGTGCTGGTCTTTCTCGTTGGAGAAACGTCCGATACAAGTGATCAGGTAGGGCTTGGTCTGTGGCTGTGCGGGGGCGACCTCCTCATCAGGAATCTTTATGCCGTTGGATATCAGGTGATATTCTGGCTTGAAGTGAAATTTCCTCAGTCTGTCCATCACTCCAAGAGTGGGGCATTGAATGTGTGAGCATTTGTCATAAACCAGTTTCTGGAATACTTTCAGTATGGCGGCGTTCAGCAGGCGGCATTTACCCAGGCCCAAAGTGTAGCAGATGTTTTCCGGATGCATGTGGTATGTGCAGACGCACGGCTTCCCCATCTTGCGGGCCATGTTTACGGCTTTCCACTGCAGGATGAATGTCTCCTCTATATGGATTACATCGGCCCATTCCAACGCTTGTCTCAGTACTTTCCTGTCTGCTATGGCGTAACAGTAGCTCTGTGACTCTATCAGTTTTTGAAACAGCGGGAAATTCAGCTTGCGCAATATGTAGTCCGGTTGAGGATCTGACGGCTGCGTTCCCGGTATTGAGATGATACGCACTTCCATTCCGGCCTGCCTTAGATGCTGTACAGTCTCTCTGGCAGAGGCGGCCAGACCGTTCCCGCGTCCGTAGAAGCTGTTTATGACGAACAGAATTCTCATATGTGACTTAGAAAAAAACCAGCGTCATGCGTATGACGCTGGCCACCATTTTTGTAGCGGGACTCAGGATTGAACTGAGGACCTCATGATTATGAATCATGCGCTCTAACCAGCTGAGCTATCCCGCCAACATTTTCAAAGCGGGTGCAAAGGTAATATGTAGTTTTGAACCTTGCAAGCGTTTTCCAATTTAATTTACTGCGATGATTAAAACGTGAATAATCTTGCTGGATGACGTAAAATTCTACTGTTTGTTTTTTGCTTTTTCACTTCATTTTTCCTTTCTTTGCAAAAGTACGTAAATGTTGCTGTATAACTATTAATTACGATGGCTATGGCGAATGAGAGAACTGATGCTGCATTGGAGAAGGTCGTGCTTGAATATCCTTTGAGCTCGACGTCGATACCTATGATATGGGATTCTATTGCTACAGCTCCGGGGCTGGCCGCATGGTTTGCGGATGACGTGTCTTGCAACGGCAAGACATATACTTTTGTGTGGGGCAAGCACGAGAGCAGGGTGGCCGATCTGATTAATTGCCGGCAGAATACATACGTACGTTTCCATTGGCGCGATGAGTCTCCGAACACGTACTTTGAGATTCGCATTGTCAAAAATGAGATGACCGGCTATTATGCGTTGGAGATAATAGATTTTGCCGCAAAGGACGAACGTGAGGATATTCGTAATCTGTGGGACACGTCGATTGACGCCTTGCGCCGTTGTGGCCTGTAATGGGATACATATTCACATAATAATAGCTGTTATTTGACCATATTTCCGTAACTTTGCCAATCAATACAGAAAATCCGTATTGTGAGGCCGAAGAAGTTTGACATATTCATCCTTAAGAGCTTTCTGCTACTGCTGGCGGGTACCGTATTCATCTGCCTGTTCGTGCTGTTGATGAATGTGCTCTGGCGCTTTGTGGATATACTGGTAGGCAAGGGCTTCTCGGTGGGCGTGCTGGCCAAATTCTTTTATTATTCAGCGCTTACAATGGTGCCTCAGGCGTTGCCGCTGGCCGTGCTGCTGGCCGCGCTCATCACGTTCGGCAATTTCGGAGAGCGGTTTGAGCTGACTGCGATGAAGACTGCCGGCATATCCCTTCTTCGTGTGATGCGCCCGTTGACTGTATTGTGCGTCGTGCTGGTTGGCATATCGTTCTATTTCCAGAATGTGACAGGTCCGAACGCTACAAGGAAGCTCTATTCGCTGATAGTCTCAATGCAGCAGAAATCTCCTGAGCTGGAGATTCCCGAAGGCTCTTTCTATGATGAGATTGCAGGCTATAACCTATATGTGCGGGATAAGGATAACAAAACGGGCTGGCTCTACGGCTTGACTATCTATGATATTTCCAGAGGCTTTGAGGATATACGCGTGATAGCCGCCGACTCAGGCCGTCTGGAGACAACCGCCGATAAGAAGCACCTTTACCTGCATCTCTATTCAGGTGAGCAGTTTGAGAATATGCAGGCGCAGAATATGTCCAGGAAAAGCAATCCCTACAGAAGGGAGATTTTCGGCGAAAAGCATATTCTGATTGATTTCAATTCTGATTTCAACCTGATAGATGACAATCTGATGAGCTCGCAGGCTGCCGTGAAAAGTATGGGCAAGATAAAGTATGACATAGATTCCCTGTCATCCAGGCAGGACAGCCTTGGCGTGGGGAACTTGCATGATTTCAACTCTGCGCTCAACAGAAATGTGCGTTATTCAGAGAAAGACAGCGCTATGCTCGCATCGTCGCTGGTTGCCGCGATTAATGTTGACAGTCTCTTTATGGTCTCGTCCCGCTCTTCCCAACTTGATTATCGCAAGCAGATGAGGCAAAGCATCTCCGGTCAGGTAAGTGAGTTGATGTTTAAGGGAAACTCAATGTCGCTGGGCGATAAGAATATACGCACACATTGGATAGAGTGGATGAAAAAGATTACGTTGTGTCTCTCTATCCTGGTGTTTTTCTATATAGGAGCGCCTTTGGGCGCCATCATAAGAAAGGGAGGACTTGGCGTGCCGGTGATTGTGTCTGTCTTTACCTACATACTGTTCTATCTGACGTCCTCGTCGGGCGAGAAAATGTTCAGGGAGGGGGCCTGGAGCATAATAGGGTGCTGGCTTGGCGTACTTGTGCTGTTGCCTTTAAGCATCTTCTTCACGGTTGCCGCCAATAAGGACTCCACTGTCTTTCAGATGGATGTGTATAAAGAGTTCTTCCGCTATTGGTTCGGAGGAAAGGTGAGCAGGAACATTGTGTACAAGGATGTCGTTATTGACGATCCGGACAAGGACAGATGCCAGAGGCTGGCGGCGGATATCAAAGCGGTGTCAAGACGCATATTGTCGGAGGGTAGGATAGGCAAGGTGCCTGACTATATGGGGCTGTTCTTCCGTGGAGTTGAGGATGCTGAGATGCGCGGCTTGTCCGGCAATGTGGAGTCTCTGGTGGAGGAACTTGCGAATAGCCGGGATAATCTTGAGCTGGAATTGCTGAACAGCTTTCCTGTTATGCCGGTTTATGGTATTGAGTCTCCTTTTGCCAACAGGACGGCTAACCGTATAATAGGTGCGATTGTGCCAATTGGCTTGCTCTTCTGGCTGAGGGCCTGGCTTTTCTCCTTGCAGTTGTCAAGGCAACTGGTTAAGACGGAAGAGACAGCCGGATATCTGGACAGCTATTTGAGAACTGGTAATTTTGAGGATAATCTTTAAAATCATAATAAAATGGGACAGATTTCTGATCGTGTTATGAGACTTGCGGCTTCGGCAACATTTGCGATGTCTCAAAAAAGTAGCGAGCTTTCGGCTCAGGGAATAGACGTCATCAATATGAGCGTAGGTGAGCCTGATTTCAATACGCCGGATTATGTAAAGGAGGCGGCTATTCGTGCAATACAGGAGAATTACTCAAGATACTCACCTGTACCAGGCTATCTGTCGCTCAAAAAGGCTGCGTCTGACAAGCTGAAAAGAGAGAACAACCTGGATTATTCTCCTGCTCAGATTGTTGTGTCAACCGGTGCCAAGCAGTCATTGTGCAATGTTGTGATGACGCTGGTGAACCCGGGCGATGAGGTGATTCTTCCGTCTCCCTGCTGGGTAAGTTACCCGGAAATGGTGAAGCTGGCAGGTGGAGTGCCTGTGATCGTCAGGGCCGGTATTGACCAGGATTTCAAAATTACCGCAGCCCAGCTGGAGAATGCCATCACCCCCAAGACAAAGGCTGTGATGATTTGCTCTCCCTCAAATCCTACCGGTTCGGTCTATTCTAGGGAGGAGCTGAGAGCATTGGCCTCGGTGATTGCCAGACATCCTGAGGTGTTCGTAATCTCAGATGAGATATATGAGCATATCAATTTTATAGGAGGTCACGAGAGTCTTGCCCAATTCCCGGAGATAAGGGACCGTGTTGCCGTAATCAATGGCGTTTCAAAGGCATATGCCATGACGGGATGGAGAATCGGCTTCATGGCTGGCCCGGAATGGCTTGCAAAGGCTTGCGGCAAGCTGCAGGGGCAATATACAAGCGGAACCTGCTCTGTAGCTCAGAAGGCTGCGGAGGCTGCACTTAATGGCCCTCAGGATGATGTGGAGGCTATGCGGAAGGTGTTTAATAAAAGACGTGACCTTATTGTGTCTCTTGCAAGGGAGATACCAGGCCTGGAGGTGAATGAGCCGCAGGGCGCTTTCTACCTGTTCCCGAAATGTGATTCTTTCTTTGGCAAGAGCGATGGCGACAGGCGGATTGATACCGCCGAGGATCTGGCAATGTACCTGCTTGAGGTAGGGCACGTGGCTACTGTGGGCGGCACTGCGTTTGGATCGCCGGAATGCATAAGGTTCAGTTATGCCACAAGTGAGCAGAATATAGTAGAGGCTTTCCGCAGGGTGAAGGAGACTCTGGCACGGCTGAAATAAAAAAATGGTGCCTTGAAAAAGCACCATTTCTAAATTTTAAAAAGCGCTTCGGCGCTTTTTTTTATTCTCCCGGATGAATTGCCTCTGATGGGCAGACGCTGGCGCAAGTGCCGCAATCTACGCAAAGGTCTGGGTTGATTGAATACTTCTCACCTTCTGAGATAGCCTCTGAAGGACACTCACCGATGCAGGTTCCGCAAGCGATGCAGTCATCTCCAATTACATATGCCATAATAGTACGTTTTGATTTAACTTGGCGCAAAATTAACCCTTTTTCCCTTCCAAAGGACCTTGCTTACGCACTTTTTTGTAATTTAGAAAGTGTCTAAATAATCAATAAAATGTGCCCGACGGTGTTTTTATTCGGGCAATTGGCAATAAGAAAGGCTCTCGTTCGTTATTATTCTGATGAGAAAGCGTGTCTCGCACATAGGGCGCAGGTCTGTGCTGCTGTTGCTGGTTGCGATAGTGGCAGGAGCGGGTAGTGCGTATTCGCAGGAGCGCAAGGTTATGAACCGTCCTTATATAGATAACAGAATCTGGCATTATGGTTTCTTGTTCGGATTGCATTTTCAGGATATGGATATTGCCAACAATGGCTTTATATACGATGAGGCCGGCAAGCCGGAAAGCTGGTATGCCGATGTGAGAAACTATTCTCCCGGTTTCAGCGTTGGCGTGCTGGGTGAGCTCAGGCTGAATGAGTATCTTTCAGTTCGGCTGGTTCCGACACTGCATTTTGGTGACAAGAGGATTGATTTTCACGATATTGAGTCAGGTGCGGGGAACACGATGATTATGAAATCCACATATCTGTCTGTTCCTGTTGATCTTAAATTGAGCGCTCCCCGATTCAACAACTATCGCCCGTATGTGATGGCTGGCGTAAATCCTACGGTTGACCTGACTGTGAAGGATGGCAGGGAGATACTCGTGCGCCGGGCTGACTGTATGTTTGAGGTAGGGCTTGGAATGGATCTTTATTTTCCATATTTCAAGTTGAATCCGGAATTGAAGTTCTGCTTTGGCCTTACAGATATCCTGGTAAAAGACAGATCGGATCTGACGGATATGTCGTTGCTGAAGTACACGGAATCGTTGTCAGGGGCGCGGAATAGAATGATAGCGCTTACGTTATATTTTGAATAATAAGGCACTTCCGCCATTTACTCCGAAGAAAATTTGGTTTTTACCAAAAAAAGAAGTTACTTTGCACCGCATTAGCGCAATCGCTGTCACAGGAAGAGTAACTTGATATGTTGCGTGAGGCGTAAACTATTTACATTCATTACAATGGATTTTATTAAAATTGCCGAGGAGGCATTTGCCACAGGAAATGAGGGCAAGTTCCCGAAGTTCAAATCTGGAGACACAGTAACTGTTGCGTATCGTATCATCGAGGGCAATAAGGAGCGTATTCAGCTTTATCGTGGCGTGGTTATCAAGATTTGCGGTCACGGTGACAATCGTCGTTTCACAGTCCGTAAGATGTCGGGTACTGTAGGTGTTGAGCGTATTTTCCCTATCAATTCACCGGCTATTGACAACATTGAGGTCAACAAGATTGGTAAGGTACGTCGTGCAAAATTGTATTATCTGCGTAAACTCACAGGTAAGAAGGCACGTATCCGCGAGAAGAGGGTTAATTCCTGATTCATACCTTCTTGATATAAAAAGCGATGACCATTCGGCCATCGCTTTTTGTTTGTCATTGGCAGACTTGTCCGTCTTTTATTTTGATTGTCCTGTCGGTCAGCCGCGCCAGGGTCTCGTCGTGCGTGATGATTACGAATGTCTGGCCGAGTCTGTCTCTTAAATCAAAAAACAACTGGTGGAGATCTTCTTTGTTGCGGCTGTCCAGGCTGCCGGACGGCTCGTCTGCCAATATTACGTCCGGATTGTTGACCAGGGCCCGCGCGACGGCAATCCTTTGATTCTCGCCTCCTGACATCTGTGCCGGCTTGTGTGACCTGCGCTCCCACAACCCCATCATATTCAGAAGCTCTTCCGCCCTTTGTGTGGCTTTTGCCTTGCCGTCTCCTGCGATGAGTGATGGTATGGTGATGTTTTCCAATGCGGTGAATTCCGGCAGCAATTGGTGAGACTGGAATACAAATCCGATATGGTTGCATCTGAACGCCGCCAGTCTCTTCTCGCTCATCGTGAAAATGTCGGTATCATCGTACATTACTGTGCCAGTGTCGGGCTTGTCCAGGGAGCCCATTATCTGAAGAAGGGTGGTCTTGCCTGCTCCGCTCGGTCCTACGATGGAGACAATCTCGCCCTTGTGAATCTCTATGTCGATGCCTTTCAGAACCTGAAGGCTGCCAAAACTTTTGGTTATGCCGGACAACTTGATCATTGCTCTGCTGTTTTATTTACAAAAATAACTAATTTTGCGCAAAAATAAAACAATATGATATGAGAGTAGCTATAGTAGGTGCAAGTGGGGCAGTGGGACAGGAGTTCCTGCGCGTCCTGGAAGAGCGTGACTTCCCTTTGGATGAGTTGGTTTTGTTCGGTTCATCACGCAGTGCCGGCTCGTATTACAATTTCAAGGGAAAGCAGCTTCAGGTGAGACTCCTGCAGCACAATGATGACTTTAAGGACATAGATATAGCATTCGTATCCGCTGGCGGGGGAACATCCGAGGAGTTCGCTGATACTATAACCAAGTACGGCACTATTATGATAGATAACTCAAGCGCGTTCCGTATGGACGATGCGGTGCCTCTTGTGGTGCCTGAGGTCAACCCCGAGGATGCTTTGGTGCGTCCGAAAGGCATCATTGCCAATCCTAATTGCTCCACAATAATGATGATTGTGGCGCTTAAGGCACTGAATGATATCTCGAAAATCAAAAACGTACAGGTGTCAACATATCAGGCGGCAAGCGGCGCCGGCGCCGCAGCTATGGCTGAGCTTGAGAATCAGTACAGGCAGGCGCTGGCTGGCGAGCCGGTCAAGGTTGAGAAATTCGCGCATCAGCTTGCGTACAACCTGATTCCTCATATTGACGTTTTTAAACCGAGCGGGTATACAAAGGAGGAGGAGAAAATGTTTTATGAGACCCGTAAGATGTTCCACAATGATATTAATGTGAGCGCGACTTGCGTGCGTGTGCCTGCATTGCGCTGCCATTCAGAGGCAATATGGGCTGAGACAGAGCGCCCTCTCTCGTTGGATGAGGTGAATGCCGCTTTCAAAAACGGCGAGGGTCTTGTGGTGATTGACAATCCTTCTGAGAAAGAGTATCCGATGCCTTTGTTCCTGTCTGGTACTGACAAGGTTTATGTGGGCCGTATCAGAAAAGACATTGCTAACCCGAATGTCACAGTGTTCTGGGTAGTGGGGGATCAGATCCGTAAGGGCGCGGCTCTCAATGCCGTGCAGATTGCCGAGTATCTTCTCAAGAACGATACCAGGTTCGCCTGATATTTTTTGTGCTGTGGCTTTTAATAAGCGGGCGTTTCGCAAGGAGCGCCCGCTTATTGCTTTCTTGTAAAAATTCTTTCTTTTTCCCAGACGATGCCGCGCTCCTTGAACACTCCTGGCTTGGGGCGGACTTTGATGCGATTTTTTGCCGATAACGATGGCACGCAGCCGCAAGCGGGGCCTGCCCTGATGCCGCCGTGTCTTCCGGGAGCGGCTGGCTTGGACTGTTGCAAGCATATTGGAGCAAGTGCTTTTGTGTGCCTCGCTCCCTGATGACTAATGACTCTGGCTATTCGCTTTGGCAAACGGCGGTTCTCTGCCATCACTTTGTGTGGCCGATGTAAATGGGGCCTGACGGAATAGGACGGCTTCCTCTTTTTTCTTTGTTAGTGTAAATATAAATTACGTATATTTGATGTCACTGCCTGACTGTCTTGCTCATTTCCGCAATCCGGGAGATTAAGCGAATTTGGGCTGCGGTGAGAATAAAAATACCGCTAATCCTTTGCCGGTTAAAATATTAGTTGTAACTTTGCGGGCCAAAAATAGACAAACTATTATATTATTATATTATTTAAAAACAAAACAACATGCCAACAATTCAGCAGTTAGTGAGGAATGGCCGTCAGGTACTTGACGATAAGAGCAAGTCGCCTGCATTGGACTCTTGTCCTCAGAGAAGAGGCGTTTGTGTAAGAGTTTACACCACTACGCCTAAGAAGCCTAACTCAGCAATGAGAAAGGTAGCACGTGTCCGTCTGACAAATCAGAAGGAAGTCAACTCGTATATCCCGGGTGAGGGACATAACCTGCAGGAGCACTCAATCGTGCTCGTACGCGGTGGACGTGTAAAGGATCTCCCAGGTGTACGTTATCACATCGTACGCGGTACTCTTGATACCGCCGGTGTATCAGGACGTCTTCAGAGAAGGTCCAAGTATGGTGCAAAGCGCCCGAAAGCAGCTAAGAAGTAATTGTCTAACAGTTTTGGTTTGATAACTGAGGTTGAGTAAATGTCCTGACGTGGACGTTGAAGAACAAGAAGAATCACAGCCCGAACAAAACTTTAAGAAAAATGAGAAAAGCAAAACCAAAGAAGCGCGTCATTCTGCCGGATCCTGTTTTCGGTGATGTAGCAGTGACAAAGTTCGTTAACCATCTGATGTATGATGGTAAGAAGAACACCTCATTCGAGATCTTTTATGAGAGTCTTGAGAAGGTAAAGAGCAAACTTCCTAATGAGGAGATGTCTGCTCTTGAGATTTGGAAGAAGGCTCTTGACAACATCACTCCGCAGGTTGAGGTTAAGTCCCGCCGTATTGGAGGTGCCACATTCCAGGTTCCTACTGAGATCAGGGCTGACCGCAAGGAGTCAATCTCTATGAAGAATATGATTTCCTTCGCGCGCAAGCGTGGTGGTAAATCAATGTCAGACAAGTTGTCTGCAGAGATAGTTGACGCATTCAACAATGCCGGTGGCGCATTCAAGCGTAAGGAGGATATGCACCGTATGGCTGAGGCTAACCGTGCATTCGCACACTTCAGATTCTAATATTATTTAAAGCTCACCACGATGGCTGACCAGAATTTACATTTGACGCGCAATATCGGTATCATGGCGCACATTGATGCCGGTAAGACAACTACGTCAGAGCGAATTCTGTATTACACTGGACTCACGCATAAGATGGGTGAGGTTCACGAGGGCTCTGCTACTATGGACTGGATGGTTCAGGAGCAGGAGAGGGGTATTACCATAACCTCTGCGGCCGTTACCACAAGCTGGAAGTGGAATAATGAGCTTTATAGAATAAATCTGATAGACACTCCGGGGCATGTCGATTTTACAGCGGAGGTTGAGCGCTCACTCAGAGTGCTTGACGGCGCTATCGCGGTTTTCTGTGCGGTGGGCGGTGTCCAGCCGCAGTCGGAGACTGTATGGCGCCAGGCTGATAAATACGGTGTGCCTCGCGTTGCTTATATCAACAAGATGGACCGTACCGGAGCTGATTTCTTTAACGTCATTTCCCAGATGAGGGAGATGTTGAGGACGAATCCGTGTCCGGTGGCAATTCCCATTGGAGTGGAGGAGAGTTTCAAGGGTGTCATAGACCTTATTAATATGAAGGCCGTGATTTGGAATGACGAGACCCTTGGAGCAGAGTATTCTACCACAGATATTCCCGCCGCTTTGGCCGATGAGGCACAGGAGTGGCACGAGAAGATGGTAGAGTGCGCTGCTGAATTCGATGACGCTATGATGGAGAAGTACTTGGAGGATCCGGATTCCATCTCGGTAGAGGATGTGCTGCGTGCTTTGCGCAAGGGCACTCTCAGCCGCGGACTGGTTCCGGTCTTGTGCGGTTCATCATTCAGAAACAAGGGTGTTCAGACTCTGCTTGACTCTGTCTGCGCATTCCTGCCGTCGCCGATAGATTGCGGAGGCGTTGATGGCATTGTGCCAAAAACGGGTGCCGCTACGCATCGTGATCCATCCTCAGAGGCAAAAACCGCTGCTCTGGCATTCAAGATCGCGGTAGACCCTTATGTAGGCAAACTGATTTTCTTCCGTGTGTATTCCGGAACTGTAAAAGCCGGTAGCGTAATCTTTAATTCCCGTTCAGGAAAGAAGGAACGTGTTACCCGTCTCTTCCAGATGTATTCAAAGAAGCAGATTCAGGTTGACGAGATCTCTGCCGGTGATATAGGAGCGGTAGTAGCCTTGAAGGATATTCGCACAGGTGATACCTTGTGTGATGAGTCCGCTCCAATCGCACTTGAGAGTATGGATTTCCCGGAGCCGGTGATAAGCATTGCCGTCGAGCCGAAGACCGAGAAGGATATGGCTAAATTGACAGACGGTCTGGAGCATCTGGCAGAGGAGGATCCTACTTTTACCGTTACTACTGATGAGGAAAGTGGCCAGATGCTTATCTCCGGAATGGGTGAGCTTCATCTTGACATTATCCTTGACAGACTTCGCCGTGAATTCGGTGTTGAGTGTAATCAGGGAAGGCCTCAGGTTACTTACAAGGAGGCTGTGCGACAGACAGTGCGCATAGAGGAGGAATACAAGAGACAGGCTGGCGGCAAGGGACACTACGCGCGTATATTAGTAGAGGTGGGGCCTGCTGACCCGGATTGGAAGGGCGGTCTCCAGTTCGTTGATTCTGTCAAGGGCGATACGTTGCCTAGGACATATCTGCCATCAATTGAGAAAGGCTTCGCCTCATGTCTAAAGAGCGGGGTGCTTCTTGGAGCGCAGATGGATTCACTTAAGGTTACTGTTCTTGACGGTCAGGATCATCCGGTGGACTCTGATGAGCTTTGTTTCGAGATTTGCGCGTCATATGCTTTCCGTAATGCCTGTATCAAGGCCTCTCCGATTCTTCTTGAGCCGGTCATGAGTCTTGAGGTCGTTACTCCGGAGGAATATATGGGCGATGTGATTGCAGACTTGAACCGCCGTCGCGGTCAGGTTGAGGGAATGGAGACAAGTCATTCCGGAGCTAAAATCATCAAGGCTAAGGTGCCATTGTCAGAGATGTTTGGCTATGTCACTGCTTTGAGGACCATAACATCCGGACGCGCCACTTCCTCAATGTCATATGACTGTCACGCTCAGATGACAGATCAGTTGGCCAGGCAGGTGGTAGAGTCTCAGGGTGGTAATTCATCATTGATTTAATGAGAGTGAGAACGCGGATGGAATAGCAAATGACTCTTATTCGGTCCGCAATATATTAATGTATTATTTAAATAAAGTATTATGAGTCAGAAAATCAGAATCAAGCTGAAATCTTATGACCACAATCTGGTTGATAAGTCAGCAGAGAAGATCGTTAAGACCGTAAAAGCTACCGGTGCCGTTGTAAGTGGTCCTATTCCACTCCCAACACATAAGCGTATCTTTACTGTCAACCGTTCTACTTTCGTAAACAAGAAGTCTCGTGAGCAGTTCCAGCTGTCAGCATATAAGAGACTGATTGACATTTACAGCTCTACGGCAAAGACTGTCGATGCTCTTATGAAACTGGAGCTTCCGAGTGGTGTTGAGGTTGAGATTAAGGTTTGATTTTAATTAAGAGTTTTTTTAGTAACTTAAATTTTATTTGAAATGCCAGGATTATTAGGAAAAAAGATCGGTATGACATCGGTCTTCGGTGCTGATGGAAAGAATGTTCCATGCACCGTTATCGAAGTTGGTCCTTGCGTGGTTACTCAGATCAAGAGTGTTGAGAAGGATGGTTATGCTGCAATTCAGCTTGGCTTCGAGGATGCCAAGGAGAAGAATACCACAGCGCCTCTTATGGGACACTTCAAGAAAGCTGGTGTAACTCCGAAGAGACACTTGGCCGAGTTCAAGAATTTTGACAAAGCCCTCAATCTGGGTGATGTCCTGACTGTTGACTTCTTCAGCGATGTCAATTTCGTTGACGTTGTGGCTGTATCAAAAGGTCACGGTTATCAGGGCGTTGTTAAGAGACACGGATTCGGTGGCGTAGGTCAGCAGACTCACGGTCAGCACAACCGCGGCCGTAAGCCGGGTTCAATTGGTGCTTGCTCATATCCAGCACAGGTTTTCAAGGGTATGCGTATGGCAGGTCACATGGGAAATGAGCAGGTTACAACTCAGAACCTGCAGATTTTGAAGATTATTCCGGAGCACAATCTGCTTCTTATCAAGGGCTCTATTCCGGGATATAAAGGTGCAATCGTCTCAATTCTGAAGTAATGGAAGCTAGCGTATATAACATTAAAGGTGAGGATACTGGCAAGAAGGTCGTTCTGAACGACTCTGTCTTTGGCATTGAGCCGAATGACCATGTCATATATCTGGATGTCAAGCAGTATCTGGCTAACAAGCGCCAAGGTACCCATAAGTCAAAGGAGAGAAGTGAGGTAAGCGGTTCTACAAAGAAGCTCGGCCGTCAGAAAGGTGGTGGTGGCGCACGTCGTGGTGACATCAATTCTCCGGTTCTGGTAGGTGGTGGACGCGTGTTCGGTCCAAAGCCTCGTGACTATAGTTTCAAACTGAATAAGAAGGTAAAGCAGCTTGCACGCCGTTCAGCTTTGTCATACAAGGCTCAGGAGAATGCAATTATTGTTCTCGAGGACTTCTCTTTTGAGGCTCCAAAGACTAAAGAATTTGTAAAAATCTTAAATAATCTTAAGATTTCTGATAAAAAGTCTTTGTTTGTCCTTCCTGAAAGCGACAAAATTGTAACTTTGTCGGCCCAAAATTTGCAGAAGGCTCAGGTAGTCAACGCTCCTTCAGTCAATACTTATAGTATTCTGAACGCTGACACACTTGTTGTGACTGAGAAGTCTGTAGAGATTATCAACAATATGTTAACAAAAGTTGAGGAGGCATAAAGATGAGTTGCATTGTCAAGCCACTTGTAACGGAGAAGATGAACTCCATTACTGAGAAGTTCCCGAACAGGTTCGGGTTCATTGTACTTCCTGATGCTAACAAGCTTGAGATCAAGAAGGAGATAGAGACATTATATAATGTGACCGTTGTCGATGTGAACACCAGCAATTATCTGGGCAAAGACAAGTCACGTTACACCCGTAAAGGTTTCACCAAGGGCCGTACCAATTGGTATAAGAAGGCTGTTGTTACCTTGAAGGAGGGTGATACGATTGATTTTTATAGCAACATTTAATAGAAATGGCAGTACGTAAATTCAAGCCTACAACCCCAGGTCAGAGGCACAAGGTTATTGGTACTTTCGAGGAGATTACTGCATCAGTACCAGAGAAGTCTCTTGTTATTGGAAAGCTTTCCACTGGCGGCCGTAACAATCAGGGCAAGATGACAGCCCGTTATATTGGCGGTGGTCATAAGAGAAAATTCCGTTTTATTGATTTCAAGAGAGAGAAGGATGGGGTTCCAGCAACCGTAAAGACAATCGAGTACGATCCGAACCGTTCGGCCCGTATCGCTTTGTTGTTCTACGCCGATGGTGAGAAGAGATATATCATCGCGCCTAACGGTCTTGAGATTGGTGCTACTTTAATGTCAGGTGAGAAAGCTACTCCTGAGATTGGTAACACTCTTTTCCTTAAGGATATTCCTGTAGGAACTATTATTCACAACATCGAGCTTCGTCCCGGTCAGGGTGCCTCATTGGTTCGCTCAGCAGGTAATTTTGCTCAGCTGACCTCAAAGGAGAACGATTATTGCGTTATTAAGCTGCCTTCAGGCGAGGTTCGCAGAATCTTCGGTGAGTGCAAGGCTACAATTGGTAGTGTTGGTAACTCAGATCATGGTTTGGAGCATTCCGGTAAGGCTGGCCGCTCACGTTGGCTTGGCCGTCGCCCGCACAACCGTGGTGTTGTTATGAACCCTGTTGATCACCCGATGGGTGGTGGCGAGGGCCGTGCGTCTGGTGGTCACCCACGTTCACGTAAGGGCCTTTATGCTAAGGGTCTCAAGACGAGACATCCTAAGAAGAGCTCGTCAAAGTACATCATAGAGAGAGCCAATAAGAAATAATCACTAAAATCCAAAGTAGAATATGAGTCGTTCATTGAAAAAAGGTCCGTATATATTCAAGAAATTGGAGGACAAGGTTCTTGCTATGAATGAGAGCGGCAAGAAGACCGTGGTGAAAACTTGGGCTAGAGCTTCGGTGATCTCCCCGGATTTCGTGGGTCATACCATCGCAGTTCATAATGGTAATAAGTTTATTCCCGTTTACGTTACGGAGAATATGGTAGGTCACAAGCTCGGTGAGTTTGCTCCAACCCGTACATTCCGTGGCCACTCAGGCA
Source organism: uncultured Bacteroidales bacterium (assembly GCA_937898885.1). Lineage (GTDB taxonomy): Bacteria > Bacteroidota > Bacteroidia > Bacteroidales > Bacteroidaceae > Colenecus. Next base: position 16,011 of record CALDKD010000077.1, read on the forward strand.
ACAGGAAGTAAGCGGCGTTTATCTGAAATAAAAAAAACAAGATAATGGGAAAAAGAAAACATTTGGCAGCTGAGAAGGCTAAAGAGGCCAGAAAGACCCAGTATTTTGCCAAGCTGAGCAACGTTCCGTCATCACCGCGTAAGATGCGTCTTGTAGTAGATATGATTCGTGGTATGGAGGTTAACCGTGCTCTTGGCACACTGCGTTTCTCAAATAAAGCTGCTTCGAAAGATGTAGAGAAGGTGCTTCGTTCTGCCATCGCAAACTGGGAGCAGAAGAATGAGCGTAAGGCTGAGGCCGGCGAGCTTTTCGTCAGCAAGGTCTTCGTTGATGAGGGAGCTACTATGAAGAGATTGAGACCTGCTCCTCAGGGCAGAGGCTATCGTATCCGCAAGCGTTCTAACCATATTACGCTTTTCGTAGATACAAAACCTGCAACGAGTACTAACGACAATCAAGAGTAAGCAAGATGGGACAGAAAGTTAATCCGATTAGCAACCGTCTGGGTATTGTCAGAGGTTGGGATTCAAGCTGGTTTGGCAAGTATGACGAGCGTTTGCTCGAGGATGCCGAGATCCGCAAGTATCTGAATGCAAGACTGGCAAAGGCCAGCGTCTCCAGAATCGTCATCGAGCGTACTCTGAAGCTTGTCACCATCACAGTATGCACCTCTCGTCCAGGCCTTATCATTGGTAAGGGTGGTACTGAGGTTGATAAACTGAAGGAAGAGCTTAAGAAGGTCACCGACAAGGAGGTTCAGATCAATATCTATGAGATTAAGAAGCCTGAGCTGGATGCTGTTATCGTAGCTAACAACATCGCCCGTCAGGTAGAGGGAAAAATCGCATACCGTCGTGCCATCAAGATGGCTGTCGCCAATACAATGCGTATGGGCGCCGAGGGTATCAAGGTTCAGATCTCAGGTCGTCTGAATGGTGCCGAGATGGCTCGCTCAGAAATGTATAAGGAGGGTCGTACCCCGTTGCATACATTCCGTGCCGATATTGACTATTGTCAGGCTGACGCTATCACAAAGGTAGGTGTTCAGGGTATCAAGGTTTGGATTTGCCGCGGTGAGGTTTATGAGAAGAGAGACTTGGCTCCTAATTTCTCCCAGAGTAAGGAGGTAGGTCGCGGAGGCGAGAGAAGTGGCAAGCCCTTCAAAAAGAGAAATAAAACTAACCGTTAATCGGTTGAAGTAAAACTGTAAATAGTAATTGGATTATGTTACAGCCTAAAAGGACTAAATATAGAAGAATGCAGAAGGGCCGCTCAAAAGGTAATGCAATGAGAGGCAATCAGCTTGCTTTCGGCTCTTTCGGCATCAAGTCTATGGATACTTGCTGGCTCACAGGTCGTCAGCTTGAGGCTGCCCGTGTTGCAGTAACCCGTTATATGCAGCGTCAGGGCCAGATCTGGATACGTGTTTTCCCGGACAAACCTATCACCAAGAAGCCTCTTGATGTACGTATGGGTAAAGGAAAGGGTGACGTAGAGGGTTATGTATTCCCTATCACTCCAGGTCGTATTATTATTGAGGCCGACGGAGTTCCATTCGCAATCGCAAAGGAGGCTCTCCGTCTGGCTGCTCAGAAACTGCCTGTCACAACCAAGTTGGTGGTTAGACGTGACTATGATTTTAAGAATGAATAATTGATTTAAAACCAGACGTTATGAATAATACAGAAATCAGAGAGCTGTCAACTCAGGAGCTTGCAGAGCGTATTGATGCTGAGTCTGCCAACTACCAGGCAATGGTTTTGAATCATGCCATTTCTCCTCTTGAGAATCCTTCGCAGATCACAAAGCTTCGTCGCACGATCGCCAGAATGAAGACTGAGATGAGAAAGAGAGAACTTAACAAGTAAATATCGGTTCGCATGAATAATAGAAATTTGCGTAAGGAACGCCAGGGTGTCGTTATCAGCGACAAGATGGATAAGTCCATCGTGGTTCTCTCCGTGTTCAAGGAGAAGCACCCTATCTATGGCAAGTTCGTCAGAAAGACGAAGAAATATCATGCTCATGACGAGAATAACGAGTGCGGAATAGGTGATACCGTCCGTATTATGGAGACCCGTCCTTTGAGCAAGACTAAGAGATGGAGATTGATTCAAATCGTTGAAAAGGCTAAGTAATCATGATACAGCAGGAATCAAGACTTACAGTATGTGATAACAGCGGTGCCAAAGAGTGCCTCTGTATCCGTGTGCTTGGCGGAACAAAGAAACGTTACGCCACAGTCGGCGACACTATCGTCGTATCAGTCAAGAGTGTCATACCTTCCAGCGAGCTTAAGAAGGGTACTGTCTCAAAGGCTCTGATAGTTCGCACAAAGAAGGAGATCCGTCGTGCTGACGGTTCTTATATCCGTTTCGACGACAACGCTTGTGTATTGCTTGCCAATACCGGTGAAATCAGGGGAAGCCGTATCTTCGGCCCGGTTGCCCGCGAGTTGCGTGCAGTCAATATGAAGGTCGTCTCTCTTGCTCCGGAAGTACTTTAATTCAAAAAGCTAGAAGCAATGAGTAAGTTACATATTAAGAAAAACGACACCGTATTTGTAAATGCCGGCGAGGATAAAGGTAAGACTGGCCGTGTGCTCAAGGTGCTCGTTAGCAAGGAAAGGGCTATCGTTGAGGGAATCAATATGGTTTCCAAGCATACAAAGCCCAATGCGAAGAATCCTCAGGGCGGCATCATCAAGCAGGAGGCTCCCATTCATATTTCAAATCTGAATGTCGTTGATCCTAAGACCGGCGCTCCAACAAGAATCGGTCGTAGAAAGAACGAGGAGGGTAAAACAGTACGTTATTCTAAAAAGTCAGGAGAGGAGATTAAGTAATGAGCAATACTGCAAGTCTTAAGAAAGAGTATGTCGAGCGTATAGCTCCGGCATTAATGGATAAGTTCCACTATTCTTCTTCAATGCAGGTTCCTGTCCTGAAGAAGATTGTCATCAATCAGGGACTTGGCAAGCTTGCCATCGCTGATAAGAAGATGATTGATGTGGCTATCAACGAGTTGACTACCATCACAGGCCAGAAGGCTGTAGCTACCCTTTCCAAAAAGGATATCGCTAACTTCAAACTTCGTAAGAAGATGCCTATCGGCGTTATGGTGACACTTCGCAGAGAGCGTATGTATGAGTTCCTTGAGAGACTCGTGCGCGTAGCATTGCCGCGTATCCGTGACTTCAAGGGTATTGAGAGCAAATTTGACGGAATGGGTAATTACTCACTGGGTATTCAGGAGCAGATTATCTTCCCGGAGATCAATATTGACAGCATCACCCGTATTCTGGGTATGAACATTACCTTCGTCACTACCGCTAAGACTGATGAGGAGGGTTATGCTCTGCTGAAGGAGTTTGGTCTGCCTTTCAAATCTGAATCTAAAAATTAAGTCATATGGCAAAGGAATCAATGAAGGCCCGCGAGGTCAAGCGTGCAAAGATGGCTGCCAAGTATGCAAAGAAACGTGCTGCCCTGAAGGAAATCGTCCGTACGGGTGATCCTGTTGACGCATACGAGGCTGCTCAGAAACTTCAGGATCTGCCTTATAACTCTAACCCGATCCGTCAGCATAATCGTTGTAAGCTGACAGGTCGTCCAAAGGGTTATATCCGGATGTTTGGACTTTCACGTATTCAGTTCCGCGAGATGGCATCTCAGGGCCTGATCCCGGGCGTTCGCAAGGCAAGCTGGTAATTCTTACCACATAGTGAGAAAAAGAGAGTGTTTTAAATATTGTCAGGAATGACCTGATCAATTTAAGTTTTATTTTATGACAGATCCTATTGCAGATTATTTGACGAGGTTGCGCAATGCTATCCAGGCAAAGCATAAGGTTGTTGAAATCCCAGCCTCGAATCTCAAGAAAGAGATCACTAAGATCCTTTTTGAGAAAGGTTACATCTTGAACTACAAGTTCATTGAAGACGGACCTCAGGGAACCATAAAGGTTGCCCTCAAGTATGATCCGGTAAACAAGTGCAATGCTATCAGGAAGTTGGAGAGAATCTCCACTCCAGGTTTGCGCCGCTATACCGGTTATCGCGAAATGCCGAGAGTTATTAACGGTTTGGGTATTGCTATCATATCCACTTCCAAAGGTGTAATGACAGACAAGGAGGCTTCACAGCTGAAGATCGGTGGTGAGGTGCTTTGCTACGTCTATTAATTAAGGAGAAATACTATGTCAAGAATCGGAAAATTGCCAATTCATATTCCTGCAGGAGTAACTGTTACTTTTCAGGATGGCGTTGTTACCGTCAAGGGACCGAAAGGAACTCTTTCACAGAGTATAGATCCTTCAATCAATGTGACTCTCGAAAATGGCGTAATCTCTTTTGCTGAGAATGAAGAGCTTCTTCAGGATAATACCAAGCAGCGTCATGCGTTCCACGGTCTTTACCGTGCACTCGTGAATAATATGGTTGTCGGCGTATCAGAGGGATTCAAGGCTGAGCTCGAGATTGTAGGTGTTGGTTACCGTGTGTCAAACGAGGGTAATGTCCTCAAGTTTGACCTTCTTTACTCACACTCAATCATAATGCAGCTTCCTCCTGAAATCAAAGTTGAGACCAAGTCTGAGAGAAATAAGAACCCGCTCATTACTCTTGAGTCTTGCGACAAGCAGTTGCTCGGTCAGGTGTGCGCGAAGATTCGCTCATTCCGTAAGCCTGAGCCATATAAGGGCAAGGGTATCAAGTTCGTAGGCGAGGTACTCCGCAGAAAGTCGGGTAAATCGGCCGCTGCTAAGTAATTACCATTAAAAAAGTAAGATTATGTCAGCAAAAACAGAAAGACGGACTAAGATAAAGTTTCGTGTACGCAATAAGATTTCCGGTACAACGGAATGCCCGCGTATGAGTGTTTTCAGAAGCAATAAGCAGATATACGTTCAGGTTATTGATGACCTGAAAGGAACAACGTTAGCTGCTGCCTCATCTCTGGGTCTGGAGAAGATGCAGAAGAAGGAGCAGGCTGCCAAAGTTGGTGAGCTGATTGCTCAGAAGGCCCAGGAGGCAGGTATCACAACTGTGGTATTTGACCGCAATGGATATCTGTATCACGGCAGAGTTAAGGAATTGGCAGATGCTGCACGCAAGGGCGGCCTTAAATTTTAAACGACGATTACTATGAACAATAAAGTAAGAGTTCCAAGCGACGTTGAGCTTCAGGATAGGCTCGTTGCTATAAACCGTGTAACAAAAGTTACAAAGGGAGGACGTACGTTCAGCTTCGCGGCAATTGTAGTAGTAGGTGACGGTAACGGCATTATCGGTCTTGGACTTGGTAAGGCTAGTGAGGTGACCGCCGCTATCGCCAAAGGTGTTGAGGCTGCTAAGAAAGATTTGATACGCGTTCCTGTTCTTAAAGGTACTATTCCCCACGAGCAGACCGCACGTTTTGGCGGTGCTGAGGTGTTTATGAAGCCTGCAGCTCCTGGTACCGGTGTTGTAGCCGGTGGTGCTATGCGTGCCGTATTAGAGAGTGTTGGTATTACTGATGTTCTTGCAAAGTCAAAGGGCTCATCTAACCCTCACAACCTTGTAAAGGCTACTCTTAAGGCTCTCACAGAGATGCGTGATGCCCGCACGGTAGCTCAGAACAGAGGTATCAGTTTGAGTAAGGTATTTAACGGATAAGGAGGTAATTTGTATGGCAACAATTAAAATCAAGCAGACAAAGAGCCGCATAGGTGTACCAGGTGATCAGGCCAGGACATTGGATGCTCTGGGACTCCACAAACTCTACAGAACAGCTGAGGTTGAGGATAATCCTTCAGTGAGAGGTATGATCTACAAGGTCAGACATCTTGTAACCGTTATTGAATAATTTAAATCAGTAGATTATGAAGTTAAATACATTAAAACCGGCAGAAGGATCAACCAAGACCAGAAAAAGAATCGGTCGCGGTCCCGGATCAGGACTGGGTGGTACTTCCACAAGAGGTAGCAAGGGTGCAAAGTCTCGCTCTGGATACGCCAGAAAGATAGGTTTCGAGGGTGGTCAGATGCCGCTGCAGCGAATTGTTCCTAAATTTGGTTTCAAGAACATTAATCGCATTGAGTATAAGGCTATTAACCTTGATGTTATTCAGGCCTTGGCCGATAAGAAAGGTGTAGACAAGATTGCAAAGTCAGATCTCATTGAGGCTGGTTATGTCTCTGCAAAACAGCTTGTCAAAATCCTTGCTTGTGGTCAGCTCACTCGTAAGATTGATGTTGAGGCTGATGCCTTCTCAAAGACTGCATCCGCAGCAATTGAGGCCGCAGGTGGTACAGCCATTAAACTTTAAATCCAATGAATGCTGAGAATCTTCTGAAATACATTTTAATCCTCGTAGTTGTCGCAGTTGTACTCTATGTCGTAATTAAGAACTGGGATACACTGAAGAACATCTCGAAGATTGAGGACCTGAGGAAGCGCATCCTTACAACGGTGCTGTTTATTGCAGTTTACCGTCTGGGAAGCCATATTCTTCTTCCGGGCATTGATGCTGATATGTTGGTCAATCTTCGTCGTCAGACCAGTACTGGCCTTCTATCTCTGCTGGATATGTTCTCCGGCGGTGCATTCTCAAATGCATCCATCTTTGCTTTGGGTATTATGCCGTATATCTCGGCTTCCATCGTTCTGCAGCTGCTTACCATTGCGGTTCCCAGTTTCCAGAAATTACAGAAGGAAGGCGAGAGTGGCAGAATGAAGATCAACCAGTACACCCGCTATCTGACATTGGTAATTCTGGTTCTTCAGGGACCTTCGTACCTGATCAATCTTAAACATCAGATGGGTGTTGGAATTAATCCTCCTGTTGATTGGACAACATTTATCATCACCTCTACAATTATTCTTGCAGCTGGCAGCTCTTTCATCCTTTGGTTGGGTGAGCGAATCACTGACAAGGGTATCGGCAACGGTGTCTCTTTCATAATTATGGTTGGTATTATCGCCAGATTCCCATCCGCATTTATGCAGGAGCTTACTTCACGCCTGACATCGGGCGGTGCCCAAGGTGGTGGTCTCGTAATGTTCTTGTTTGAGATAGTAGTACTGCTTCTCGCGACTGCCGGTACAATATTGCTTGTACAGGGCGTGCGCAAGGTTCCTGTCCAGTATGCCAAGCGAATTGAGGGCGGAAGGCAGATAGGTGGTGCGCGTCAGTACATTCCACTTAAGGTGAATGCTGCTAATGTGATGCCTATCATCTTTGCTCAGGCCATAATGTTCATTCCTATTGCCATACTTGGTACTGGTGAGCAGTCAGGCTTTGCTCTTAAACTTATGGATACAGATAGTTCTGTGTATAATATTATTTACGCAGTCCTGATTATATTGTTCACTCTTTTCTACACGGCCGTAACTGTTAATCCACAGCAGATGGCCGAGGATTTGAAGCGTAACAATGGATTTATTCCTGGTGTCAAGCCTGGTAAACCAACTGCCGATTATATCGATACAGTTATGTCTAGAATTACCTGGCCTGGCGCGATTTTCCTGACAATTGTAGCTATTATGCCAGCTTTCGCCAGATTGTTTGGTGTAAATCAGGCTTTTGCTCAATTCTTTGGTGGTACCTCACTTATCATTTTGGTTGGTGTCGTACTTGATACTTTACAGCAGGTAGAAAGTCATCTTTTGATGCGTCATTATGACGGTCTTCTCAAGACTGGTCGTATCAAAGGACGTTCCGGTATGTCGGCATATTAATTTACTTCTATGATTTTTCTCAAAACTGATGATGAGATAGAGTTGCTTCGTGAGGCGAATCAACTTGTTGGTAAGACACTTGCGGAAGTTGCTAAGCTTATTAAGCCTGGTGTTACTACTGCTGAGCTGTCTCGTGTTGCCGAAGAGTTTATTCGCGACAATGGTGCAACGCCTACCTTCAAGGGCTTTCCGAATCAGGATGGTGAGCCATTCCCGGCAGCTCTATGCACATCGGTAAACGAGATGGTTGTTCACGGGATACCGAATGATGTGCCTCTCAAGGATGGTGATATTGTATCAGTAGACTGTGGAACATATATGAACGGATTTTGTGGTGACTCTGCCTATACATTCTGTGTAGGCGAAGTTGCCCCAGATGTCCGTCAGTTGCTCAAGGTTACGAAAGAGTCTTTATATAAAGGTATAGAGTGCGCTGTGGCTGGCAAGCGACTTGGGGATATTGGTAATGCCGTTCAAAGCTATTGCGAGAGTTTCGGCTATGGTGTTGTGCGTGAGTTTACCGGCCATGGCATCGGACGCGACATGCACGAGGATCCTGCCGTAATGAATTACGGTCGCAGAGGTTCCGGTACACTTTTAAAGAAGGGTATGTGTATTGCAATTGAGCCGATGATTACTATGGGCAACAGGCAGATTGCCTTTGTCGGTGACGGCTGGGGTGTCTGCACTATTGATCGCAAACCAGCTGCTCATTTTGAGCACACCGTGGCTGTACTTTCAGGAAAGGCCGAGATTCTTTCCTCGTTTGAGTATTTAGAAGAAGTTTTGGGAGAAAGAGAGTTTTAATATAATATGGCAAAACAATCCGCAATAGAACAGGATGGGGTCATCGTTGAGGCATTGTCAAACGCGATGTTCCGAATAAGACTGGAAAACGGACACGAGATAACCGGGCATATTTCTGGAAAGATGAGGATGCACTACATCAAGATTCTTCCTGGAGATAAGGTAAGGGTGGAGATGTCTCCATATGATCTTACTAAAGGAAGAATAGTATTTAGGTACAAATAAACAAAATACAATATGAAAGTAAGAGTTTCATTAAAGAAGCGTACGGCAGACTGTAAGATTGTTCGCAGGAAAGGCCGTCTTTATGTGATCAACAAGAAAAATCCCAAGATGAAGATGCGTCAGGGATAAGTTCGAGTAAATTAATTAATTGATATATGGCAATAAGAATCGCTGGAGTTGACATCCCACAAAACAAAAGGGGTGAAATCGCTTTAACCTACATTTTTGGTATTGGTCGCAGCAGCTCTATCAAGATTTTAGAGAAGGCTGGTGTTGACAAAGACATCAAGGCTCAGGATTGGACTGATGCTCAGGCAGCAGCCATTCGTGAAGTCATTGCTGCAGAGTATAAGGTAGAAGGTGACCTCCGCAGTGAGGTACAGCTGAACATTAAGCGTTTGATGGATATTGGTTGCTATCGCGGTATCCGTCATCGTAACGGTCTGCCTGTCCGTGGTCAGAGCACCAAGAACAACGCACGTACCCGTAAGGGACGCAAGAAGACTGTCGCTAATAAGAAAAAGGCTACTAAATAATTGAATCATGGCAAAGAAAACAGTTGCAACAAAAAAGAGAAATGTGAAGGTCGATGCAATTGGACAGTTACACGTTCATTCATCCTTCAATAACATTATCGTAACTCTTGCAAACGCAGAGGGTCAGGTCATCTCCTGGTCATCAGCTGGCAAGATGGGTTTCCGTGGTTCAAAGAAGAACACTCCTTATGCTGCTCAGATGGCTGCAGAGGATTGCTCAAAAGTCGCTTATGATCTCGGTCTGAGAAAAGTTAAGGCATACGTGAAGGGCCCGGGAAACGGACGTGAGGGGGCTATCCGCGCTGTGCATGGCGCCGGCATTGAGGTAATTGAGATTATTGATGTGACTCCGCTGCCACATAATGGCTGCCGTCCACCAAAAAGAAGAAGAGTTTAATTTTTAATCTTAGAAAGAAATGGCTAGATATACTGGACCAAAAACCAAAATTGCCCGTAAGTTCGGAGAGCCTATATATGGCGCTGATAAATATTTTGAGAACAGAAAGTTCCCGCCCGGACAGCACGGAAATGGTCGTCGCCACAAGGCTTCTGAGTATGGTGTCATGCTTGCTGAGAAGCAGAAGGCTAAGTACATGTACGGCGTTTTAGAGAAGCAATTCAGAAATATGTTTGATAAGGCATCACGTGCTGATGGTATCACTGGTGTGAATCTTCTTCAGATGCTTGAGTCTCGTCTTGACAATGTCGTGTTCCGTCTTGGTCTTGCTACAAGCCGTGCAGCCGCACGTCAGTTGGTAAGCCATCGCCACATTGTTGTTGATGGTAAGGTTCTCAACATTCCTTCATATCAGGTTCTTCCTGGTCAGATCGTTGGTGTTCGTGAGAGATCAAAATCTCTTGAGGTAATTGATGCTTCATTAGCTGGTTTCAATCACAGCAAATATCCTTGGATTGAGTGGAATGAGCAGGATAAGTCTGGCAAATTCCTTCACAAGCCGGAGCGTGAGGATATTCCAGAGAACATCAAGGAGCAGCTGATTGTTGAATTGTATTCTAAATAAGCAGTAGTCAAATGGCAATATTGGCATTTCAAAAACCTGATAAGGTTGTCATGGTTGAAGCCGACGCCAAGTACGGCAAATTTGAGTTCCGTCCTTTGGAACCCGGATTCGGTATCACCATTGGCAATGCTCTTCGCCGTATTCTGCTTTCATCCCTTGAGGGCTTTGCCATCAACACAATCAAAATTGATGGTGTTGAGCACGAGTTCGCTACCATTCCAGGTGTCAAGGAGGATGTAACAAATATTATCCTTAACCTTAAGCAGGTTAGATTTAAGCAGATTGCAGAAGACATAGAGAACGAGAAAGTCAGTATCAAGATAGAGAACACCAAGGAGTTCAAAGCCGGTGATATTGGCAAGTATTTGAATGGATTTGAAGTGTTGAATCCTGAGCTGGTTATTTGCCATCTTGATTCCAAGGCTTCAACTCAGTTTGAGATTTCCATCAACAAGGGACGTGGCTATGTTCCTGCTGATGAGAATAAGGAGTTCTGTACTGACGTATATACGATTCCTATTGATTCTATCTATACTCCGATACGCAACGTGAAGTATTCCGTTGAGCCTTATCGTGTAGAGCAGAAGACTGATTATGATAAGTTGGTTATTGAGATTACTACAGACGGCTCAATTCATCCGAAAGAAGCTCTGAAGGAGTCTGCCAAGATACTGATTCATCATTTTATGCTCTTCTCTGACGACAAGATTACAATCGAGAATGTTGACATTGATGGAAATGACGAGTTCGATGAGGAAGTTCTTCATATGCGTCAACAGTTGAAGCAGAAATTGTCTGATCTGAATCTGTCAGTACGCGCTTTGAATTGCTTGAAGGCTGCTGAGGTTGATACCTTGGGTGATTTGGTGCAGTACAATAAGACCGACCTGCTGAAATTCCGTAATTTTGGCCGTAAGTCACTCACTGAGCTTGATGAGTTGCTAGAGAGGTTGAACCTTTCATTTGGAACCGATATTTCCAAGTATAAATTAGATAAAGATTAAATAATGAGACACAATAAGAAATTCAATCATCTGAGCCGTACTGCCTCTCATAGAAACGCTATGCTTGCCAATATGACTTGTTCCCTTATTCAGAGTAAGAGGATAACAACTACTTTGGCAAAGGCGAAGGCTCTCCGTGTTTATGCAGAGCCTATTATCAACAAGGCAAAAAAGGACGACACCAATTCCCGCCGTGTTGTTTTCAGCTATCTTCAGAACAAAGAGGCTGTAACTGAGCTTTTCAAGGAAATCTCACAGAAGATTGCAGACCGTCCAGGTGGCTATCTTCGCATTGTAAAACTGGGTATTCGTAAGAGCGATGCAACAGAGATGGCGTTCATAGAGTTTGTTGACTATGATGAGAACATGGCAAAGACCGTTAAAAAGGCTAAGACTCGTCGTTCTCGTAAGTCTTCTGCTACAGAGGCTCCGGCCGCTGAGGCTAATGAGACTGCTGCAGAATAAGTAAACAACTTTATATTAATAATTAGAGGAGTGGACATAATGATTCACTCCTCTTTTTTTTTACTCATGTCCATGCCACTGTTGCGTGTGGCTTATTAAAGATTTGTTAAAATTCGATTTTCTCTAAAAATAATGTCCGATATGTTTGGCTGGTAAAAAATAAGGGTGTAAT
>CALDKD010000078.1 GCA_937898885.1 uncultured Bacteroidales bacterium
TGCCGCTTATTCTGACATGAAGGTTAGCATGGACGGCAGAGGAAGGGCAAAAGATAACATTTGGATAGAAAGATTTTGGAAAACAATAAAGTATGAGTACATTTACATCCTGCCAGACGATACGGGCTCAGAACTGTATCATGGCATAAGCAAGTTTGTTGATGACTACAATCATCATCGTAGGCATCAAGGTATTAACCATATGGTTCCCGGTAAGATCTACCTGAAAGAGGTAGCATAATTAACTAACAACAAACAGGTAACTGTTTAAAAAACGAGATTATTATAATACAATTAAATGGTCTACTCGAAAATCGTGAATAATATTTTGATGAAGTGTTTTTTTGTACCTGAGGTCTTTCTGTCGTTCCTGCTTCTGTTGTCACCGCTGGACGTGTCAGCGCGCAAGCTTACCAAAATGAAGCGGCTCAGGAGTGTGGACATCTCTCTGGCAGGGGTGGACTCAATGAGCACGGAGGATGCGTTGAGGTTGTATTCTGATAACATAGTGAAGTTCAACAGCGTCTTTCCTCAGGAGAAGGTATATCTTCAGTTCGACAACACATCGTACTATATAGGCGAGACCATCTGGTTCAAGGCGTTCGTGGTCTCGGCATCGACTCACGGACACGCTCCCAGCAGTGTGCTGTATGTTGACCTGATATCGCCTACGGGCGAGTTCCTCAAGCAGGAGAAACTGCGTATTGGCGATGGGCAGGCGGACGGCTCTTTGCCGCTGATAGACGGCTCCACCGCTTACGCCCGCGAGCTACGCCAGACTGTCCTGCCTTATCCGAGCGGTTTCTACGAGGTGCGCGCTTATACCGCCAATATGCAGAATTTCGGCGACGATGTGGTCTTCCGACGCGTGCTCCCCGTATTCGAGAAACCGGCCAAAGATGGCGACTACTATGGTGAGGCCCCGCTTATTAAGAACCACTACAACCAGGAGGTAAGGACATCGGCGGTCAGGCCGGATACCAAAAAGTCGCGTGACGCGCTCTCGGCCTCGTTCTATCCCGAGGGAGGCAATCTTGTGCGGGGGCTGACATCGCGTGTGGCCTTCAAGCTCATTGATGCCGACGGCCTGGGAGTGGATGCCTCCGGAACGCTCGACGACACAGTCAGTCTTGTAACCCTTCACGATGGAATGGGAGTGTTTGAATATACCCCTACCGGCGACAACGGGCGGGCCACATTCACGCTTGACGGCCGCACATACAACTTCAGGCTTCCGTCGGCCGAACGCAGGGGCTATGCCTTCCGTGCCGACACGAGAGCCAGCGGGATAGCAGTGGATATATCGGGAACGCAGGACGCGCCTGCCGACACCCTGGGCATTACCGTGACCTGCCGTGGCAGTCTGGAGTATTTCGGAACAGTGGCCCTGCACGGTGGCAGGGCGGAAACGGTAATACCGTATGGCGACATGCCTGAGGGGGTATGCCAGCTTACGCTGTTCGACCGCAAGGGAAACATATTCGCGCGACGCTCCGTATATCACCGCACGGGCACCCCTGCTCCGCAGATAACCGTGAGCAGCGGCGCCACGGAGCTCGCGCCATTCTCGCGTGTGCGTCTTGGTATCGACGTGAGCGATGAGACAGGCCGTGGAGTGCGCGACAGGATATGCCTGTCAGTCCGCGACAGCCGTTGTCCTGGCACAGCTGTGCACGATGACGTAAGGACATCGCTTCTGCTATCGTCCGACATAAAAGGGTATGTGCAGAATCCGGAGTACTACTTCGAACGGGACGATGCTGAGCATCTGGCCGCCTTGGACCTTCTGATGATGGTACAGGGCTGGGAACGTTACGACTGGCAGACAATGACTGGAGCGCGCCCGTTCCAGGGCATCCACCGCATAGAGCAGAGGCTCACGCTCAATGGCTGGATAGAGTCACCCTTCATACGCAAGGGTATGGACAGCGTCAGAATAACCGCCACCGTCACATCGCTCGACAAGACCCGGACCGAGCGCTTCAGGTCCGTGACCGGCCCAGACGGCTATTTCGGCTTCGACCTTGAGGATTACGATGACCTTGCCCGGCTCTCTATCACAGCCAGACCGAGGCTCAGCCGTCTTGCCGGCACCTCCGCGCGCATCCACTTTGAGCGGTCCATCCTGCCGGAGATACGCGCCTATCAGCCCTTCGAGCTGGTGCTTACCGACGCGTACGGGCACAACGCCACCAGCAAGACCCGTAAGGCCGTCACGTTGCGGACTGAGGAGGCAGCTGCCCCGGCAGAGGATAACTTCCCGAAAGTCATTGATGTGGATGACGGAGTAACGCTGCCGGACGTGGACATCAGCGACAGGCGCGTGTTCATAGACTATGGTACATTCCAGGCGTACGATGCGCGCAGGGATACCGAGATGGAGCTGGACAAGGGTGACTTCTCGTCGGACATAGCAGGATACCTGATAAGCAAGGGATACACCATAGTGTTTGACAAGATAGGAAGCATCTTCAAGATAAACGGCCATACCCCGTTGCTGTACATACACGACAGCGACGGATGGCGCAGGGGCTCCACAAAGACTGATATGGCCAACGTGAGGTCCATAACCGTATTCGACAGGGTCATGAGCAAGAAAGAGGCATTCGACCTGCTTTCCGAGCGTTACAATTTTGAGTATGTCATACCCGAGAACCATTTCATAGACTTCCGTCCCAGCGAGATGATGGCGGATATGGAGCGCACCCGTGGAATCTTCATAGATATTGAGCTGAAGGACGCGAGCCAGCGCAAGAGCCGTGACGAGCTGATGAGAATAAATAGCCGTGAGACCTACGTGAACGGCTTCTCTCCGCGATATGAGTTCTATAGCCCCGAGTATCCCGACGGTGCTGTACGTGGTGATGTTGATTACCGCCGCACCCTCTACTGGAATCCCAACGTTGTTACCGACGCGGCTGGTCACGCTGAGGTTGAGTTCTACAACAACTCCTACTCAAGGCACCTGAGCATAAGCGGAGCGGGCATCACCGCCGGCGGCACGCCGTACGTGCTTGACGCGGAGTTCTGAGGCTGCAGGTATGAGCATCCAACGTGCGATAACCTTGACATTTTGGCTCCTGTTCAGCGTATCCTGCACCTTTGCCTGTGTCCGGTCCGTCAATGACTGGATGATAGTGGGCCGCTGGGCTGGAGCCGCTGTCTGTCTGCTTCCGCTGTTCTTGTGTACGGCTGTCTGTTCATACGGCTCCGGCAAGATTCCCTCGCGCTCAGACTCTGGCAAGCCAGATGGCATTACCGGATTAGTGTTTACCCCAGCCGCACAGTCGCTCGCAGTGTGCAACATTGCCGTCACGGTATATGGAGGGTTGCAGTGGCTCGGCGTGCTTGCGCCTGTGGGCACGTTCCGCATCACCGCAGGTTGGAGAGCAGTCTGGGCCGAGACCCCTATTTCCTGTACAACCAGGCGGTGACATACCATCAGGCCGGACGTGACGTGGAGGCTCTTCAGTACATAAGGTCAAGCCTAGCCATTATGTCGTGTTACGACTCCGTGCTTCTGAGGGGTGACATAGAGCGTAATCTCGGTCTTGGCGCTGAGGCTGAGTCCAGCTATCGTCTTGCCTCCGGTATGTGCCCCCTGCCGTTTCATCCCTCTGTACAGGCTGTTCCGTATGGGCTCACCCGAAAATCAGTGGTGGTAAGCGTAGATATTAGCTAGTCTGAACAGGAAGAACTTCTCATCAATGATACC
>CALDKD010000079.1 GCA_937898885.1 uncultured Bacteroidales bacterium
GCAAGGGTTGGTGCTATTTCAGCAAAATTTCGTACTTTTGACATGCAGATTAACGCAGATTAATTTTGCAATTCCTCCAAATTCAGCTTCCTACGGCCTGTTGGAGGAATTTTTATCTCCATATCAAAGATACAAAATTTCTATTGCATTATCAATCAATTTATTAGGAAATTCTCAACATTTCCAGACAGTCCCTACTTACTATACTTTTCTTGAAGCAATGCAGCAACGGCTGCCGTTTCTTGAACATTGCGGCCAGTAGTCTTGACGCGCATCGACAGTCCTCGATCATCCCAAAAGAGAACAATATCAATCAGGCCGTCTGGCAAAATAGTCTTGACATACGTTCTGTGATTTGGTGCAAACGGCCGCGAACACAAAACACCTACAACGTACTCGCTGTGGAGTAATCGCATTGCATGTTCTATCAAGACATCCTTCCCGTGATCATCACGCAAGTTTGCTTCAACATCGGCCACTTTCTCTTCGTACGTCAAATTCGTAGCTATCAGTTCTATCTCAGAGTGTTCCTGAACCCAAGCCTTGAACTGATCAGATTGCAAATGCTCAGGAGCCGTAAGACAAGGCCATAAGACCTTCAATTCCTTACCTCGTGAAACCACTTTCACATCATGCATCACCTCAGACCAGAAATCTAAAGAAGCCATTCCTATGGTTGGAACGTTATAGACATATGCGACTGTCAGCCCTTCAACTTCCTTATGTCCAGTATCACAAGACAATGAAACAGAACTTTCAATGTAAGAATCGGTCTTTTCCTCATCATCTGAATCTATCATCGGACGTACATGTGATGAAAGAATAGCAATCATACCGGCCTCACGTTTGTACTTTTTACAGAACTCCATCAAATTCGTATCTTCTGAGAGTTTTATGCTTGACAAATCGTCTGCACAGCGGACCAGTTTAGTTCCAAGTTCATTTTGTGCAGCTTGAAAAGTATGTGCATATTGAGTAACCCTTTTATACACCTCAGTCTCATCAGAGCACAAGGGCATCAAAGTAAGTTCATTGAATATCAACTGTCTAAACCTCTTATCAGCCATATCACCCACACTACACCAGTTTCAGCATCTGCATCGTCCACTCATCCAGGAAGTCATCCGGATAATCGCTCAGTGTACCATTCTTGTCGCAGGTTATCATTTTCACCCGACGTTCGTCATCAGAGAAATACAGAATATGAGCGTCCCGAATCTGCAACGTGCCTTCTTTCATCGCTATACGCATACCATTTACCACATGGTCACTGTGGGTCTCAATAATCAGTTGCAGGTTCTTCTCCTTTGCCACACGTATTAAGAACTTCATGATACGCGACTGGGCTGCAGGATGAAGATGTGCCTCAGGGTTCTCCACTATCAACAAACTATCCTTTTGAGCGAGCAAGGCAGCAACAATAACGGGCAGCACATAACTATAACCAAAACCAACATTTACAGGACGGAATGTCTCCTTGCCATCTTTGGAGTTAAGGTATAATTCTATGCGCTCAGAATCTTTGTAATTTATGCGTATTGCAGCACCACCCAGCACCTCGCTCAACGTTTTCTCTACTTCTTCCAAGAAATCAATCCCCATACGGGAAAGTACGTTGATCAAGTTCTCACCATTTACTCCCAAGTTATCGTCTGCAAGACTGTCTTTGCGAATAATAGAATTCTGAGGGCCAAGGCGTCCTGCTGATACGTATCTTGCGGACTTCAGCATCTGGAGTGATTTAATATCTGAAGTTGTACTTACTGTTTTCTGTTCAGACTCTTCTTTTAACTCATTTTTCGAAACCTTCTCAAAACGTGACACACCGTTTACATTCAGCAAATCAATGGCAGCTATCTGCGGTTTGTTCGGCAACTCAGCAAAGCCCATCTCAACAACTTCATCCCCTTCACTTTTCAAGGTGATGGCAAAATGCGAATTGTTTCCGGCTGAATTTACCACATCTGAAAATGTTCCCAGCGACACATATTTGCCAGTCAGGAGCAGATTACTGACATCGTTGTTGTCAACCATTGTCTGAGCCAACAAAAGCAATGACTGGGCTACAGTTGATTTACCGCGTCCGTTCTTACCATACATAATGGTAATGGGAGCAAGACTCAACTCTTTCTCCTCATGAAAACACTTAAAACTTTCTAATGTAACAGTCTTCAGCATATAGGCTATTTATTAATCCATTCCCAAAATGACTTCACCATCCATCCCTGCCTTTCCCGTCCGGTGATATCCACAATAAACAGGAAATCTCCGTCATCAATGTTAGGACGCAGCTGATTATAAACATCGTCTGCAGAAACCCAAGAACTGACTTTGACAACCCATGTTGACTCCAATGGATGCTGCCATTCACCACAGCCCTTAATAGCCTCATACAATTCGTTATAGTTTTGGCCAGGTTTTTTCAAATCGTATGTTATTAAAAAAAGCTTTGCCATAGTAGGTCCAATTATCCGTATTTTGCAAAATTAATAGTTTCTTCCAATATGCATGCCCAATCCTCGAATCAACAGGTACATAAGAGCATATTTTTTACTCAAAACGAAAAGCTCCGACCACTATTGAGCAGACGGAGCGACTGAATGCGACTGGCGAGACCCAACCGCTACCTGAAGTAATTCAAAGAATAGTATTCTACCATTTATTTCTCAAACGGATTCCTATACACCCCTAACACCTGCTTGAGCAGATACCAGAAAAATGCCAAATCGTCACATATATATCGCTTGAACATACGCTTCGGCTCACACCACATGCGGTATAGCCATTCCAGAGCAAACATCTGGAAGAACTTTGGTGCTCTCTGCACAGACCCTGCTTCAAACTCAATGGTAGCACCCAGAGCCATCCATACCTTTACCTCAGGCATTTCATCCTTCCAACGCATAATCCACTTTTCCTGCTTCGGAGCACCAACCCCCACCAGCACGACGTTGGCACCACTCTCACGGATGATGCGAACCAACTCACGATTCTCATCATCTTTCTTTTCAAAACCAAAGGATGGACTATGAGCACCAACCACCATCTGTCGTCCGCACTTCTCGTTGATACGATTCATAGCCAGTTCTGCCGTCTCTTGCTTAGGTGAGCCAAGCAGGAAGATGCGTGCCTGCTGCGTCTGTCCCTGCGCACACTTCTCCGCATGATACTGATAGAAATGCGTAAAGAAGCTTGACCCCGGGATAGGCTCCGGAAATGACTTCTTCAGCACCTTCGAGCACAGCCACAAAATCTTCGAGTCACATACCACCCATTCCGCCTTCTGGTAGCATCGATAGAACTCCTCATCCTTCTGCAACTTCACCAGATGATCCAAATTTGGCGTAATCAGAATGCCGTTGCCCCCCTGCCCCGCAATATTACGATCAAGACCCTCCAGCAAATCCTTTTCGGTGATGCAGAGCGCATCAATATTCAAGACTCTAGTCTTATCCATTGAGTATATCGTTTGTAAATTATTAATCATAAACCATTAAGAACAAACTTTCAGTAGCCAGCTCGTGTTTTTCTGCAAGCCGATAATCTATTATTACAATCAAGCCCTCTTACACCACATACAAATGCAGACTTTGATTCCAGCTCATATTTAAAGAAACTGCGCAAAACGCCTACGAAAGCCTTGGCATTTGGCTATCAAATTCCTATCATTCATTACACTATTCTCAACAGCAACAGCACATTCAATTTGCGCCCACGCCTTTGTCTGCTTATCAATTATTTCAATATCACAAACACCTTCTTTCACTCAAAATCCTCCGTACTAAATGTCTGACAAAGCGTCCTTGCAAAACAATATGCTATGATAAGAGGGTCTTATATATTCCCTTCAATTTCTCAATATTAGCATCAAGAGAAAAGTCCCTTGACACCAATTCAAAACTTGCATTTGAGAATTTTCTTCTAAGTTCTACATCATTTATCAGCATGCGCAATCTATCAACGAGTGCATCAACATCACCTGGAGTAATCAAATAGCCATTCTCGCCATCTATCAGAACCTCTGGTATAGAAGCGATCCTCGTAGAGATATTCGGAATGCCTGCCGCCATAGTCTCCAGAATGGTCATAGGAAGGCCCTCGTTGTAAGAAGGCAGGCAGTTAATCATGCTCTTACTCATAAACTCACGCTTCTGCTCACCATCAATCCATCCAACATGCGCTATTCTGTGCTCAATGCCCAACTTCTTAACCTTCTGGCGCACCTCGTTCTCGCCCATGTCACCACACAAATAGAACTGCACATCCTCAGGCACATCCTTGTCCAGTTTCTTGATAGCCTCAATTAGGTCGAACGTACCCTTGCGCACACCCAATCTGCCCATGAACAGCACATTCCTTGCCTTCAGCGAATACGGATTTTTCTCATATGTATTCACCGCATTATACAGCACCTCTACTCGCGCCTTTGGTTGCTTCTCATTTATCATCGGCACCAGACGCTTGCTAAGCACAATGTTCACGTCAGCCTCAGCCAACGCCTCCTGCACCTTCCGCTTCTGATCATCTGTGCAGTTAGCATAGAAATCCTCAAACTCAGCCGCATGATGGTGCATCACCACCTTAATGCCATGCCTTTGATAGAACTCCATCAGGAACTTCTTCCTCCAGAAACTACCACGTTCTGCCGTATGAAGGTGCGCAATCTTATAGTCGCCCGTCACCACATGCCACCATATTTTACCGAACTGCAAGGCAAAGTATGCCATAACCACCCACTTATTCGTATCAAAGTGAGTAGGAATAAACTGTACCTCATATTCCCCCCAATCCTTATACCCGAGGTAATTCTTCGTCACGCTCACCATTCCTCCCTTTGTGTCGAGGGTAGAGCAATTCATTAAAACTTTTATCATTTTTATCTCAATGCTTCTACAAGAAACTTTACACTATCCTCTCTTAATGTGGCCAATTTTTCATCAACAACATTCCAATCAACAGAATTCTCGATTTTGAACACATCACAGCCGTTCTCCAGACTACCAAAGATACGTTCGCGATTAACTCCAAGTACATTAAAAAGTGAGTCTATTCTAGAGTTCCTGCCAGTAACAGAACCTTGTGCAAAACGATAAAATGTCATAAATTGTTTGTGGAATTGAATACTGAATGCAGAACAATGAAAAGAATCTGTACATACGAATGTTGCATCATGTATTAAGCGGAGGAAGCCGTTTGGATCCACGTTGTATGGTGACTCATCACCAAAATGTTCATCGGGCCCATAATACTCGTCCATATGACGAAGAGTGATAATCTTGTATCCCGTTTTAACCTTCAATCTCTCTGCCGCTCTGCGACATTCTGGATTGGTTCCAAGAAAATAACAAAATATATAAGGTTCTATAATCGACTTACTTCCATCATATATTTCATCTTCCCACTCCTTTGCATTAAGGAGCATTGTTGGGTCTGCAACAACGGTGGCAGTTTGTTGAGAAAGAGCATCTACAATTTCTTTACCTTTCTGTTCTCGCACACCAATAGCATAGAAGCGATCAAGATAAGCAGTTGTTGCCTTTCTCTGAAACTTTGGAATAACACTTACACCGAAACTACTTGCGTAAGCAACCTTACGAACGTTATCATCCACAAAAAGCAAATTGAAAAATTTATTTGGCAGCGACATTGGTGTCCACACTTGGTCAGAACCGACGACTACAACGTCATAACCTTTGCTACCTTCATGAAGTGAAGTATAACCAAAATAATTATGGAAAAGTGGAATTAAATTTTCCGACTTATATGCTTCTACCGCTATTGTGCGTTGCCTTATACCAGCTGCATAATCTGGGTGAATAGCAAAAACGGCTTTCTTATTGGCTCGCATTAAAAGCTCTTTTATTTCATTTGCTCGAATTGCATTCCAAACAAAAGCTAGCTTTTGCATTATTGTTAATTTTTTCTTATAATTTATGATCTCAACATCACAACCCATAGTTTGTAACTTTTTGATCAATGCATATCCAACTAAAGATGTGCCGTAATTTGTATGCCCTGGAGTGTAGGCAATTACACAACCTATTTTCTTTTTCATCAATTTGCTTTTATTTTCTTATGAAAGATTTTTCTAAAATAATAACTACCTGCAAACAACGTACTATCTGAAGATATATGAATAGGTTGAATCAATCCATTATCTTCTATTCTATCAATAGAAACTAATGACGGATGAGTTGGATTTCTAACATCAAAAACAGCGACCCCTAGCTCTCCAAAATTCAAATAAACAGTATTATTTAACTTTTGAATATATGTTGGCTGCATGTCACCAGTTGTCATTTTGTACCAAAATATAGGTTCTATGAAAGATGAATAGCCGCGTATCGTATCAAAATTTGATACATCAAATACAAGTAGCCCTAATTCATCTTGTTTTTGATCTAGTTTTTTCTGCGTCACACCAAGTGGGGCATAAATATAAGGATATTCCGACCATACCTGCAAAATCTGACATCTTTGAGGCAATACTTTTCCGTTAATAGAAAAGTTTCTCAAAGGAATATCCAGCACTTTTACAGGTGTATTAATATCTGTAATATCCCAAATATCTATTCCTGCAGCAAATAGTGCAATGCAAAGATATTGTTTATCTCCATCTGTCATAAACGAAAATCCATGGTACTCTCTATACGTAGGATGTCTATACTCAAATATTTTCTTGCACAATAAAGGGCAATCCAAATCAAAAATATCAAACCCGCCTAATCCTGTAACAACCAAATAATGATCAATAATTCTACCTTCTACTAATTTTATATCAGATTTAATTTCTTTTATCAAACTTAGGTCTTTCTTTTTTAGAATAGATATTTGACCTTTATAATCTCCAATTACAGTTTTGCCGGTCAAAAAACTTCTTTGAGTAACATAGACATAATCCTTATACACACTTCCCCCTCGTCCTATAAGTCTATCATGACATATTTCATCATTTTCTTTCAACAATTTCAATTGTCCACTATCATAAAATTTATATTGTCGTACGCCATAATACCCCATTGTATATAGCGTGTCAGATTCTGATGTAATATACCAATTACCTTTTGCAAATGTTCTGAAAATATCCGTTCTAATATAGGGGAAATAATGGTTTGTTACCAATAGTAACACAAATATAGCAACGAAGTAACCGATGATGAAATATGTTCGTTTTTTATTAACCATATAATGGAATTTCAGTCAAATAATGCTTTAAAATCATCAGGAGAAGATGGTTTATATGTCATTTTGCAATTTGTCAATTTAATAGCCTTACACATAGCTTCAGCCATAGATTTATAATCTTCAGAAGGTACCAAAAATCCATTCTGACCTTCATCTACCATTCTACTAATTATAGGAATACACGTGGTAGCAACAACAGGAGTACCAATATACATAGCTTCAACCAGTACATTTGGAAGTCCTTCCATTCGAGAAGGTAACACAAAGCAGTTTGCATATTTAATCCAAATATGAGGATTTTTAAGTAACCCCATAAAATGGACGGATGACTGCAAATTGTGCGTCACAATGTATTCATTCAAGCTAGAAATAAAATCCTGATTATTATCAGACTTTCCCAACAAATACAAATGAGCATTCGGAATTTTTGTTTTTACAATATCAAAAGCTCTCAGCAAAATGTCATATCCTTTTGTTTTTGTAATCCTAGCAGCCCAAACAAATCGTACTTCATTTGTTGTTTGATAAGGATTTGGACTCTTTAAGTTTTCATCAATAATTGAAGAATCAAAAATATTCTGGAGAGCAATTACCTTATCTTTTATTGAAGGAATATAATCTATCAATTCATTTTTCATCTCCTCTTGTTGAGCAATTATTACATCAGCTAGAGGGTAAACTGGTTTCATTAAAAATTTATTTATTCTCTTAAATTCTGACAAGTGATTATCACTTCTTAATATAATCTTTATATTCCCAACCAATTTAGCTGCTAAAGCAACACGAATATTGATAAATGAAAAAGAAGAAAAAACATGAGTTATGTGCTCTTTTTTGAAAATTTTCGCCAATTTGAATGTCGTAAAATCCCATATATTTCTTATATTCAAGCATCTAAGTTCGCATTCACTTGGGATATAATTCTTTATCTCTGCAATGACATTTGTATACACTAAAAAAATAATATCAAATTCATTCCGATCCAAAAGATTTGCAACCGTAATCGACATTCTAGATGCACCTCCAAAATATGGAGACACAATGAACAATGCTTTTTTCTTCATTTTTGTGGAACTATCAACCATTCTTTTTTTATAAACTTATCATCATCTAGACTACATAGTAGATCTCTCTTTTGGCTAGCACTCATTAGTTTAGAATCCAGATTAAATCTTTTGTTTCTCTCAAAGTATTCTTCTATAGAACAAATATACTTAGCAGGATTACCGCCAACTACCACATTCGAAGGTATTGATTTCGTAACAATGCTACCACTTGCAACAAGTACATTGTCACCGATTTCTACGCCAGGCATAACCAAGACATTGTTTCCTAAATAGACGTAATCTCCAATTATAATTTTCCCAAAGCAATCAAAAGCAGGATGAGTTTTC
The DNA here is from genome assembly GCA_937898885.1 of uncultured Bacteroidales bacterium. GTDB lineage: Bacteria > Bacteroidota > Bacteroidia > Bacteroidales > Bacteroidaceae > Colenecus. The sequence continues at coordinate 8,580 of CALDKD010000079.1, forward strand.
CTTATAGAACCAGCACCTCCATGTGTAAACAATTTTACTCCTGCCGTAATTTGACAATTGTCGCCTATTTTTATCAAGTATGCTTCTGTTCCCCAAAAACGAGACGCTATAAAATTGTCATACCCTAAATCCACTCCAGCACTCCTAGCTTGATGTTCAAGACTCCAAAATATCTTTTGGAATAAAATACATATTTTTTTATATAATTCAATCATTACTAAATTTTATTAATTCATCATGTAGAATATCTAATAAAGCAGATCCATACTTTAAGTCAGGTTCCATATAGTTACTCTCACCCCATTCATTCCATGATTTGAGAATAATCAAGTTGTTTTGGCAATCTTTGTTTTTAACGTAATGTAAAACATCCTTTATATGTTCTCTCCAAGATTCAGGTGTAAAATTATAAAAAATTTGAGCTTTTTTTCCAGCCCTTGGACTACGATCATAGCCAGACAAAAGGCATGGATATACATTATTATTTTCTGCTTCTGAAGTATTTAATAGCTTGTAATACTTTGCAAAATCCACTTTAAGTAAACTTGACTTTAGATTACACTTGCTCTTTATTTTATTCCAAAGAGTCCATTGTTCTGATTTATTTAAAGCTTGTTGGGTTCTACTTAAATAAATAGCATTAAACCCCATAGAGAATAATTCTTCAGAGGTTATACCAATGGTCTTTTGCGCAACAAAATGAATTCCCTTAAATCCGTTTTCAATGGCTAATTTATTCCAACATTTAATCATTTTAGAGATTTCATTTTTCTGCTCTTTAGGATTCCAAATTACAAAAATAGGTTTATTATACACAGTCATATAACGATTGTCCTTAAATGCAGGAAGGTTATACATAAAGTGATCAATGTACTGCTGTTCACCGTCATAACGTTGTTCCATAATCATAGTTTTACCCTCTTTATTATCTGCATCGCGCTTCCATGTGAGAGTCTGCCAACTATGATTTGCCCAACCAAGACAGAAAGGGAAATCAGGCTTTCCGCTGGCGAGTACCTCTTCAAAAGGACGTTCAAGAAGTTTCTTGCCGTTCCCAAAATAATACTGCCAATACATAAATCCTTCAATACCTGCATTACGAGCCAATTCTGCCTGTGCCTCACGAATCTCAGGCATACGTAGGTCATAAAAACCTAAATCACGAGGAATACGAGGCTGATAATGCCCTTTGAATAGAGGTTTTGCTTGAGCCACATTCGTCCATTCGGTAAAACCCTTTCCCCAAACCTCATCATTCTCTGGTATAGGATGATACTGAGGAAGATAAATTGCGATTACACGCGCTTTATTATTCGCCATATTATACTTGTTTTAAATTGATTTATTTCAGTAATACAACTAATATGCAGTCTTAAGGCAGCCACACTCAGAACTATTATATTTGGTATCTTATATGTTTTCAATTAATGCCAAGCAGCGACTGGTCCCATCCTTTTTCTGCATTCGACTCATCAAATTCACGTTTTTATATCTCATTCCGAACACTTCAGACGGATTATTATTCTATCTCCAATGTCAGAGACGCAACTCCCCACAGAAGCACTTCTCTATGTGAATGTTTTCGTTTCAGGCAGGCTCTAACTTCTCTATCTTCTCTATCCTGACCGCCAACTGCACCACACTTGCCGTGTGGATACCGAAGAAGTTGTACAAGATTTCCGGCAGCCTCGTACGGAACTTGACTTTCTTCAAGCCATAGGATTCTTTCAGTGTTCCTAACAAGCCATCCTTAGCTGACGCCCATAACCTAGCAAGTTCCTTCCTGACTAGGCCTTTTCTTATTCTTCACACCGAACGGGCAGCAAAAATTCGTACTTTAGACATGCAGATTAATTTGTGCAATTCCTCCAAATCCAATTTCCAAAGCCTATTAGAAGATTTTTCTACGCGTCAAGAACACAAAATTTCTGGCACATTACCAATCAATTTATTAGAAATAATATTGGCTTTTCAAGATAGTACCTATTTTATTTAACAGCTTCATTATAAAACGTATCTATCTTTGCTATATAGGCATCAATTTCTTCTCTCTTAAGATTATTGAGCATTGCCGTTTGCTTTTTACCATCAAGACCGTTAGCATTGAAAGCGCCTTCAAACTTATAGCTATATGCAGTACCGAACACAGGAACTCCTGTATAAATGGCAGCAAAATTTGCATGCATACGTGCTCCAATAAAAAATGACATCTTGCTGATAACATACTTAACCTGAGGAGCACTCATATCCTTATCGACCAAAACAACATTGTTTTTGTCAGCAAGACGCTCATATGCTTGACGGCAAGCAATCATATCATCATCAACAATTGGCTTGGAATAGCCATAGCTATGAGGTATGAGGTAAACCTGGCAGCCTTTTTCTTTGAAATGGTTAATAATACGTTCAATTAGTTCTGGATATACATCAAACTGGCCCTCTAACCCACAAAAACTATTACTATAGGCTAGACCACTAACATTAAGTCCAATAGCATTAGGTTTGATGTCAATATCCCAAGGATCTGGTTTCATAAAAGAAGATAAATCTTTAGTTAAAACATATTTTAAGCCTAATCTATCAAGATCTTGCGTGAACTTGCTATCACGAACATAAATATCGTTGGCATACCGCATAATTTGGACTGCTATATCATAATTTTTTTTCTTCGAGAATGGCCCAATTGTTTGAGGAAGCATAATCAAAGGTATTTTACGTTTCCACAAAATAAACGTCTGATTCATTCTATGTAAAAAAGTCCTTTCGCCATAAATATCCGAGAAACCGTCTCCGCCATAAAAAGCTGCCTCATAATCAACATCCTTTATTGCTTTACCAAAAGGAGTAAATGGTAAATAAACACCGAATTTCTCTGCCAAATACTTTTCGAGAATAAACATTGGAACAACATTACGTGTAAATTGTTCACCATCTATCACAAAATGCTCAATGCTTGTTTTTAAGTTTTCTCTTTTGAAAAAGTTAATAAAACAACGAAAATAGATCAATTCTTGACCTTTTCTAAGATAACCTTTTTCCTTTAAGAAAAAAATAGAGCCATAACCAAGGGCCGCACTACCACGATTAGGCAGATTTATGTTGAAACCTGATATATCTACATACTTTTTCATTTCTTTGCGCTTTCCCATTTTTGGGTTTCAAAATTAAACTTTTTAACAATCCTTGCCGGATTTCCTGCTACTACACAATATGAAGGTACATCTTTAGTAACTACCGCATGAGCTGCAACAACACAATGCTTACCGATATGAACACCACTCAATATTTCGGAATTGAAACCTAACCAACAATCGTCATCTATAACTACAGGTCCTTTGCATAATAATTGTTGTGGTGTAATAGGCCGCGAAATATCTTCATAACCATGGCTATGATCGGTAATATGCACATTTCCAGCAAATAAAACGTTTTTACCTATAGAGACTTTATTAATCGCAGCTATACTATTTTGTTTTCCGAAACAACATCCGTCACCTATCTCTATTTTAGGATAATATCGTACCCCTGCATATTTTAGTATTGGATAAAAAAAACAGCCATTTTTTATCGAAGCACTTCCATTGAAATAGATACATTGAGGATTCATGAACACAACCCTGCCTCCTATGCTAATAGGCTCAATTGCGCTACCAAGTTTATTCTTTACTCTAAAGAAACGAATTTTCTTTGCAATCTTTTCAAATAATCTCATAAAATAGTTTGCTGAAAAATTTACATAATGTTAATCATCAATAATTTACGAACAATACAAGTCTATCTTTTACATCAATTGACAACATTACGTCAAAAGAAAGAAAACAAAAAATGTTATAGAATAATAATGTTTTCGTCTTAAATAGTTTTAAAAATTAGGAATGACGTTTAATGTTTTCAATTTATGAGAGGCAGCGACTGGTCCCATCCGTTTTCTGCATTCGACCCATCAAATATACGTTTTTATATCTCATTCCGAGCATTGCAGACGGATTATTCTTCTATCTCCAATGTCAGAGACATAACTCCCCTGCAGAAACGCTTCTCTATGTGAATGTTCTCGTTTCAGGCAGGCTCTAACTTCGCTATCTTCGAAATCCTGACCGCCAACTGCACCACATTTGCCGTGTAGATACCGAAGAAGTTTACAGGATTTCCGGCTGCCTCGTAAGGAACTTGACTCTCTTCAAGTCATAGGATTCTTTCAATGTTCCTAACGAGCCTTCCTTTGCTGAAGCCCAGAACCTGGCAAGCTCCTTCCTGACTAGGCCTTTTTCTTATTCGTCACACCGAACGGTCGGCCTCGCTTCACAAACGATGCCTGTATCTTGCTCTCCTTGAAGTAGTCTCCTTTCTTCGTTCCGGCAACCGGTGTCTCCACCCACTTTCCTAGCGTCAACTCCGAACTGTCTCTGTGCATTCTCGGACAGTGCATCAGCCTTGTTTTCTCATTGGTAACTGACCAATTTCCACGTCTACTATCGAAAAAGTCATTTCCAGCACCACCAGAAGCGATTGATGCGAAAATATCTCTCAAAACTTTAAGGTTTATGATTTTACAGGCATATCATGTACAGCAACAGATTGTCATAGTCTTTACTGCCGGTTAGCATGGCCTCAAAAAATAGCTTATGATAAACCAGCGCGGACAAGCCTATCATATTGCAGGTGGAGAAGATGGCGTAAAAGGTTGCCGATACCTCGGCACCCCTGTGGCTCACAAAGTGGATGAAGTTGCTTCGCTCACGAGTCTGCGGCCTGATGCACTGTTCGGCTATTGAGTTATCTATGCTGTAGCGTCCGTCATTCTGGTAGTTGAAGATTTATTTCTAGAAATGGTCTAGATAATTGAGTGCGTTCTCCATCAAGACACTCTTCAGTATGCAATAGCGTTCATTGCTCAGCCTTTTTAGCTCACCTTCTTCTTGTAGCCAAACCATAGCTTCACGAAATCTAATGTCGTAAACATTGTGACTGAGAGTTAAAAGTTCAACCACGAAGGTATCAGATTGAACAGCGCACGTCAGACGTGGGAATGGGACAGCTACCAATGTCCGGATAGATGCGAGCATGAAAAAAAACAACTGATTTTAAAGAACATTTATTCTTCTACGTATGAACCGCAGTATAAAATTAAAAAAATAACAAACTATTGATTACGAATTTTATTCATTACTAATGAAAATATTTTATCGCGTTCTTCTCGCGTAAGTCCAAGAAAAATAATATTAAATAGACTTAGAATGACACACAATGAAGATTCATACATAAAAGTTTTCCACGTTACATCCTGTACATATCGGTGAACAAAATAAACAATAGTAATAGTAGGTATAATTGCAAAAGCAATATGAAATATTACCTTTTTTACATACTCTACACAAGAAAACATAGGCACCATTTCCTGAAGAAGAAAAAGACGAGCGACGAGACATACGACAGAAAATATAATCATAGACCAATATCCATACTCTGCAGGAAAACCAATTTTAAAGAAAATCCAAGCAGAAGGAAATGCGAGAATGCTTAATCCACCAACAATGATTTGGTATTTTTTGATTTTTCCTGTTGCAAGCATTGTGGTATATAGACATTGTGAAAGGTTTTGAGCCAGATTAAATATAATACCTAACTGAATAAATAGTGAAGCATACTCTGGTACTTGCTTAAGCCATATGCTCAAAATAAAGTCTGTATTTAAATAAACAGGAAGGCATAAAACCCAAAACAAAAAGAATGCAAACTTTGTACCAAGTATAATCATCTTGTTAACATACTCAAAATCTCCTGCTGCAAAACTTTTTGTGATTTGGGGATTAAGTGCCATCATAAAATTTTGTACGAACGTATTGATTGCAGAATCAACTTGGGTTGCTAATCCACGAGCCGCATTTAATGTTACCCCAAAGAAAAGGTTTATCAGCATATTAATGCCTTGACTATTTAGTACAGAAGCTGAAGAACCGATGAAGTTCCAACCAGAGAAACCCAATATTTCCTTAAATATTCTTTTTTCAAAGCAAGGACTGTATTTGCATTCAGAGAAATTTTTGCCACAATAAATACCATAAATAGCTCTTAGAACTATAGCAATAAAAAGCATAAGAATAGCATATACTATAAGCGAATCGTACACTATAGTATAAAGAGCATACACTGCAGCTAGTTTAGCAAAAACCTCGAAAATACTAATGTATGCAAATGCCGACATCTTCTCATACGCAATAATAGCGGCATTATAAGGAATACTAATAAGATTGACACAGAAAGTAATAACAGAGCATTGAAACACCCAATTTGCGGCAGTCAATCGGTGTGGATTAATATTCATCTTACAATTAAGGAACCACAAACCTACTGATTCCAATACTACAAGTAAGATAACAGCAAGTAGAAAATGAATTGACAATGTAGTAGAAAAGACTTTATTTACATTTGAGTCACTCTTACCCAGTTCAAAAGCAATAAAACGCTGGCTTGCGGCTGTCATCGTTCCGCTCAAAACGGAAAACATCGACACAAATCCACCGACAACATTATAAATACCATAATCTTCAACCCCCAAAGCGTCAAGAATAATACGACTAGTGTAGATGGACACCCCCATAACTAATAGGGTGCGTAAATATAAGTATAACGTGTTTTTAGCTACACGCTTTGTGTTCCTTAAATCATTTGTCATGATATCTTTAAAGCTAACTGTTTATTTTCCATATTAATTCCTACCATAACGACAAAGAATACAAACATATTCTTTATGTTAAAATCTCCAGTGATTCCACAATAAATGAGGAAATAAAATAAAAGAGCAAGAACTGCCATTCTTAAAAATTTGTCTTCAATGTTGACTTTAGCAAAAAAATAATATTTTACTACGAACCACCCCCATAAAACAAATCCAACAATACCAGTATTAACAAGAACGCAATAAATGATACTCTCAAAAAAGCGAGCTTTAGGATGACCTCCAAAAGTAGAATTGTACCATTGAGTCCATCCATATCCTTTTCCTAATAATAAATCATTTCTTACTATGTCAAAGCTCCCCTGCAATTGCTCAATTCGCATATTAAGACTAGATCCCTGCGTGATAGAATCATCTGAATTGACGATTGACATTAAATAATCCTTTGCTTCTAGTGATATTAGTGATACAATATAAAAAACTGCTATAAACCCCAATATGCCGAATGTAAAATATTTAATTTTACGCATATATAATACTATAGCCAGCACAGTAAGTCCGAGTGCACCAATAGGGGTACGTGTTCCTGAGGTGATAATTGCGGCAATAATGAGTGCCAGAATGCAAACCAATACTTTAGGTTTATCCTTAAACAAATATAGAGAATAAATAAAGAAAAAGCCAAGATTTAAACCATATGTCATTGGATGGTCAAAAACAGAAGATATTCTACCAAATAAACGACCTTCAGCCAATATTGTACTAGTTACCAATCCACTATTACCAGCAGCATAAGCTTCATTGAATTCAGTTCCAAACATAGGACTTACAAGAAGTCTATAAGGATTTAAGCCTGGTATAGTAGTCAAAAAGAGACCATATAATGTAAACACAAGACAGATTGAAAATAGAGTCCATTTATAAATTTTAACAGCTCCAATATCTGCACACATGTTGGCATACAAGAATACGATAAACACTAATGAAGAAACATCTTTAGTCCATCTTGAAAAAGACTCACCAACATGCTCTGCACCAAACACGAAAACTAAATTCCATAAAAGAAAAACAATATATGGTACTAGTGGTTTTAGTTTATTCCAAGTTAATGAAGTTGATAATTTAAAAATCAAAAAAAACACAAACATTAACGCAGCAACACGAGCGTATATAATATGACCTCCAATATATAGATAAGGAGCCAAATACATGTATATCAAATAGCACAACGCACCATATTTAGGTTTTGTCAAAGAAAAACAGATTGTGGCGACAGACAGTACGGTAAAAAGTATTGCTAAAAAGTTCATTTGCTAGTTATTTATTATTAACAATCACTAGTGGCCAAAAAATTGGACGATTTAAAAGTTAATATTCAGGGTTCTATTAAAAAAATCAAACAGACGTCAACATATCTATCATCAAGATTCTCTTGATTCTCAAAGACATCAAGGATGCGAGTTTTGTCCAAACAGGGAGTAATTCAGCATCGGAAGCATATTGAAAATACATCTTACAGTTAGCAATCATGCTCCACAATAACCACAAGACCATATGAGTTGATTGCAACGTAAATCTGTATGCTTAACGCATACTCAATGTTGCCCCCAAAATACCAGACTATGAGAAGCGTCTATATCCAATCGAAGAAAACACCTGCCATTTCTGCTAATAGAGCATAGCCTACTGTCCTAGCCTTGAGCTCAAAGAAATCATAATACCCTTGTTGTGAATGTATAATGAGCTCGGCACATATGAAATGTATCCATAGCGTTCACGCAAAGAGCACTTACTTGCCAACATGTATGTATTGCAATATCTGATTGACCACATCGGAAAGATTGTGAACCTTGATTACGCCTTTGGCTTTCTTCAACTGCCCGTTTTTACAGAAATATCCCAAGATAAATTGTAGTGAAGTCATAGGTATAAACTTTACATTCTTAACAACCCCAAGGTATATCCCCTTGGATTGAGCGTAACTGATCATTTATGACGTAAACAGCAAAAAACAACCATCTTTAGCATTGTCTGAGCGATTGCCACAAAAATAGTCCCAAAACTGTTAGGTATATTATTAAAGGCCTATAGTAGACGGCTGTAGAATGTCGTAATTTGTGCGGCCTACCATCCTGTACGTTAAGAAGATGGTGTGGAAGATTGCGGACACCGCTGTGAATGGCAAAGTGGAAGATGCTGCTCCGCTAACGTGTCAGGAGCTTAAGCACCGCAAGCCTATTATGATATTTATGTTGTACCGGCCATCAGGACGGTAGTTAAAGATTTCAATCCAGAAGTGATCCAGATAATTAATAGCCTTATCCATAAGGTCGCCTTTCAGAACGCCGTCAACCTGAATGCAGACTATTTTTCCTTGCGGGTGTAACGTAACCATTTCTCAAACTGTTATTAGGGTACGTCCATAATAATGCAGTAGAGTTCAATGCTTAACTATTCGACCAGTCTTCTGATTTGTGGCGGTACCAAAACTACTCTAAGTCTTGAAATTCCAATATACGAATCCTACGAGATAATGTTTACTTAATAAGCCTGTTCATCACCACAAACCGCGTTTTTGATAGTTTTCAATATAATTCTTATGTCCAACCAAATAGTCCAATTTTCAACATACCAGATATCTTTCTTAATACGGTCTTCCATTTGCCACAGTTCCTGAGTCTCACCACGGGCACCGGTTACCTGTGCCCAACCGGTTATTCCTGGCTTAACCCAATGGCGGACCATATATTTTTCAATAAGACTACTATACTCCTCGGTATGTTTGACCATATGAGGTCGCGGACCTACAACACTCATATCACCCATAAGGACATTCAGGAACTGAGGCAACTCATCAATGCTTGTACTGCGCATAATGTTACCCCACTTGGTCTTTCGTGGGTCATCCTTGGTAGCCTGAAGGCGGTCAGCATCCTTATTTACCTTCATACTGCGGAATTTAAGGCAGGTGAATTCCTCGCCAAGCAGACCGTTTCGCTTCTGCTTGAACAACACAGGGCCGGGCATTGTTATTTTAGTAATAATAGCCACTATGATATATATCCACCAGAAACAGGTAATAATGAATATTGAAGATACCAAAATATCGAAAACACGCTTTACAATACGGTTAACCGGGCTGCTCAGCGGCTCACGCCTAAGTTTCAGCACCGGCATATTGTCTATCATCTCAACCTCCATGGCACGATGCACATAGTTGCGTACATTCGGCACTGAATAGAAATGTATGAAATGACTCTCGCAGTATTTAATCATCGCGATAATCTCGACGCTGCGTGTACTGGGCAAATTGCAGAATAGTTTATCTACGTGATTATTCTCAAGCCAGTCTATTACCTCACTAATCTTTCCTATTCTGCTAACCTCCTTTGGCAGATGCTCTGAATCTACATCCTCAAAATAGCCAACAATGCGATAACCGTTTGACAGATCAGACATAAGGCACTGATAAAGGTAAGCCAGATTATGTCCGGCACCTACAAAAACGATACGCTCATTATTATGTCCGTTCCTGCGGAATTGCATTAATCTATTACGGCATAGCAATCTGCCAGTTACGATAAAGAGATACAAGCAAATGGCAATCAAGATGAAATGAACCAAGCCAACGTTACAACGGCTGTCAAAATAAATGAAAAGACCATAAATAAACATTATGAGCAAGACAGTCTGAGCCACACGCTCCAATACAGCATCAACGCGGCTGGCACGTAATTGAGCGAACGGGCGATAACACAACACAGCACAGCCATAACAAAGATTCCACAAGAACCAGCAATAAGGCTCGGATGGAGTCCAGCCAAGAACCAAGGAAAACAGCGCATATAGCGCGTTAACCATTATCAGGTCAACGATGTGAACAAGCAGACTGGCTTTCATTGCAATCGTTATTTATTTATATTCAACAAACATCTTTTTAAAGATTCTGTCCAATATGGAATCCTTATACCAAACGTTTCCTTTATCTTAGTCTTGTCAAGCACGGAGAATGAAGGACGGGTTACCGGACTCGGGAATTCATTGGAATGGCAAGGCTGCACATCGCAATTGACATTTCCGGAGTATTCCTGAATCATTTTGGTGAAGTCATACCAGCTGCAAACACCCTCGTTGCTGTAATGGTAAATGCCCACAACAGGATTATTAAGGGCGGCTACAATGGCTCCGGCAAGATCCCACGCGTAGGTAGGTGTGCCAACCTGATCGAACACAACCTTGAGTTGAGGTTTCGTTGCTGTAAGGTTCAGCATAGTCTTGCAAAAGTTCTTTCCAAACTCGCTGTAAAGCCAGGCAGTACGTATAATAATATACTTGCAACCAGTTGCTATTATTCTCTGCTCACCGTGCAGTTTTGTCAGGCCATACACGCCGGTTGGAGTACCTTTCTGGTCTTCCTTGCAAGGGGTATTATATGGTTCCTTGCCAAAGACATAGTCTGTGGAAATCTGAATGAGCAGCCCATCAACCTCCTTCATTGCGACAGCAAGATTCTCGGGAGCGATGGCATTTAGTTTCTCGGCAAGCTCATAGTTGCTCTCGGCCGCATCTACATTGGTGTATGCGGCACAATTAACTATGACATTTACGTTATTCTTACGAACCATATCACGGATAGCTCCAAGGTCGGTAATGTCAAGTATTGTGGTCTGTACTCCGTCCTGATTGACGACATCAGTAAATATGTAATTATCGGAACTACCCTGACTGATGATTCGCATCTCATTGCCAAGCTGGCCGTTGGCACCAGTAACAAGTATATTCATTGCAATTAGTTTAGATAGGTTTACTTATCTCAAAAGGAGAGGTGAAAGCATTTAACATTTTATGATTAACGTCCTTTTCGCTTAATATAGCTTTATCAACAGGTATACGCCAGTCTATTCCAAGGGAATTGTCAAGAATAGATATTCCATCATCAGACTCTGGATGGTAAAACTCATCACATTTATATTGGAAAACGGCCGTATCGCTAAGTACAGCAAATCCATGAGCAAAACCTTTAGGAATAAATAGCTGAAGATGATTCTCCTCTGTAAGCTCAACTGATATATGCTGTCCATACGTAGGGCTCCCCTTTCGAATATCAACAGCAACGTCCAAAACTGCACCTCTAACGCAACGAACCAGTTTACTCTGTGTAAAAGGTGGCCGTTGAAAGTGTAATCCACGCATTACGCCATAACTGGACATTGATTCGTTGTCTTGAACGAAATTAACAATATGACCTAGTATCGGACTTAATTTATTATCAAATTCTTTTTGTGAGAAACTCTCAAAGAAATAGCCGCGAGAATCCTTGAATACCCTTGGCTCTAAAATCACAACGCCATCAATAGCAGTCTTTATTATTTCCATCGTAATTAACGGTTTGAATACATATTATCGTAGTAATTCTGATAGTCGCCGGAAGTTACATTGTCCATCCACTCCTGATTGTCAAGATACCATTTAACGGTGCGCTCAATTCCCTCTTCAAACTGGAGTGAAGGCTCCCAGCCAAGCTCACGCTGAAGCTTGCTTGAGTCTATGGCATAGCGCAAGTCGTGGCCGGCACGGTCTGTAACGTATGTAATAAGGTCAAGGTCCGCGCCCTCAGGGCGGCCAAGAATACGGTCAACAGTCTTTATCACCACCTTTATTATATCTATGTTCTTCCACTCATTGAAACCACCTATATTATAGGTCTCGGCAATTGTTCCATTGTGGAAAATGGTGTCAATGGCACGCGCGTGGTCTTCTACATATAGCCAGTCGCGTACATTCTCACCCTTGCCATACACAGGCAGAGGTTTGCGATGACGGATATTGTTGATGAAAAGCGGTATCAGCTTCTCAGGGAACTGGTACGGCCCGTAATTGTTGCTGCAGTTTGTAACAATGGTAGGCATTCCGTAAGTGTCGTGGAAAGCGCGCACAAAGTGGTCGCTGCCGGCCTTTGCCGCACTGTACGGCGAATGTGGCTGATACTTGAGATCCTCGGTAAAGAACCTTTCACCGTACGCCAGATGATGCTCGCCACTGGAGGCCTTTGTGGTGAACGGAGGCTCAATGCCTTCCGGGTGTGTCATCTGCAATGCTCCATACACCTCGTCAGTGCTTATGTGATAGAACCGGCAGGGCACGCCATTCACCTGCCAGGGTGTTTCCTGGCTCTCCCAGTAAAGCTTGGCAGCCTGAAGCAGTGACAAAGTACCCATAACATTAGTCTGGGCAAAGGTAAACGGGTCCTTTATGCTACGGTCAACGTGGCTCTCGGCGGCAAGGTGAATTATGCCGTCAACCTGCTCGTCCTGAATAAGTTTGTAGAAGGCGTCAAAATCACAAATGTCCATACGTACGAACCTGTAGTTGGGTTTAGCCTCAATATCCTTGAGATTCGCAAGATTACCGGCATACGTAAGCTTGTCAAGATTTATTATCCTGTATTCCGGATACTTATTTACAAACAGCCTTACTACGTGACTCCCTATGAAGCCTGCTCCGCCGGTTATTACTATTGTTCTTTTCATTGCAGTATATGTTTTCTTATTGCCACTCTTTATAACTGTCTGAGTTGACAGTAGCCTTAATCTCGTCTATTACTTTCAGCAGGTACTGGCCGTACTGGTTTTTGAGCATAGGTTTGGCTAACTCACGCATACGCTCCTCGTTAATCCAGCCTTTACGATAAGCAATGCCCTCCAGGCAGGCAACCTTAAGCCCCTGACGCTTCTCAATAACCTCCACAAATGTTGAGGCCTCGCTCAAGCTGTCGTGTGTGCCGGTATCAAGCCAGGCAAAGCCACGGCCAAGTGTCTGAATCTTCAGCTCGCCATCATCAAGAAAGCGTTGATTAACAGTGGTGATCTCCAATTCACCACGTGCGGATGGCTTTATGCTCTTTGCCACTTCAACCACCTTGTTCGGATAGAAATACAATCCTACAACCGCATAATTGGATTTTGGCTTTGACGGTTTCTCCTCAATGCTCAGGCAATTACCATATTTGTCAAACTCTGCTACGCCATAACGCTCAGGGTCACTGACCCAATAGCCGAATACGGTAGCTTTCCTATCCTCATCGGCAGTGCGTACAGCCTCTTTGAGCATTGATGTCAGGCCTGCCCCGTGGAATATGTTATCGCCAAGTACCAGACAGGCTGAATCGTTGCCAATGAACTTCTCACCTATTATAAATGCCTGTGCCAAGCCATCAGGGGATGGCTGCTCGGCATATTCGAAATGAACGCCATAATCAGAGCCGTCACCGAGCAGACGCTCGAAACCAGGAAGATCATAAGGAGTTGAGATAATAAGTATATCACGTATTCCAGCCAGCATAAGCACTGAGATGGGGTAATATACCATTGGCTTGTCATAAATAGGCAGCAACTGCTTGCTTACCCCCTTGGTGATTGGATACAGGCGAGTGCCTGAGCCACCAGCTAATACTATTCCTTTCATTAAACCCTATATAACATTCTTTTAATTAATAATTTCCGTCAATCAGCCTACATCAAATGGTCTTGAGACAGGAATTTTGACGTCTGCATTCGCAAACGCCAGCCATCGGGCCTGCCGGCCAGTATCTTGTCCAGTTGAGACAATGAATGAAGGTCGGTTGCCACAAAACTGTACATATTATGCCGGAGCAGATGGGTAAGAATCTTGAGTGAGGCCTTGCCATACGTGCCGGTCAATGACATAAAGTTCATCTGGAAACGGCATCCCATATCCTGCATGCGGTCAAAATCCTTCAGACACTCCAGCATATACAGATAACGCTCCGGGTGGGCTAATATAGGCTTCAAGCCTGCCATATTAAGTTCAAAAAGAGTCTGCTCCAGATTCGGGCTACGATAGAAATAAGACATCTCAACCAATATGGAGCCGTCTGGATATGTATGCAGCTCATCTGCCTTTGAGGATACACGGCTCTCAAACCCGTTTACAACCATATATTCAGCGGCAAGGGCTGTGGTAACACCCCACTCTGACGGTATCTGAGCCGTAAGGCGCTGATATGCCAGAGTGTGGGCCGGCTCATCCATATCTGGATAGACATCGGGATTGAGATGTGGCGTGAAAACAAAATCACGGCAACCGGCATCTGCCATCCGCTTTATTGCCTGCAGGGAATCGGCAGTATGCTGAAAGCCATCGTCAACCCCGGGAAGAAGATGGTTGTGGATGTCCTTACATTGGATTCTCATTGCTGCTGCCTTCCTCCTTTTTCTTGAGTCCCGGTATATTCAAGTCAGAGAGTTTGGATTTATGATGATGGTGGTGATGTGTGGAGCTGCCGCCGTTCGCACCATCCTCTCCATAACCGTAGCCATAACCGTAGCCATAACCATAGCCATAACCATAGCCATAACCGTAGCCATAACCGTAGCCATAACGGTATTTGTTGGAATCCATATCAAGGCCGTTCAGAATAAGGCTTACACGTTTCATAGGTTTGGATTCGCTCTTGATAGCCTCATCAATATCCCGCAGCAGACCGAGTGGCGTATGGTTGGCGCGCAGTGTGTAGAGAGTGGCATCTACATAGTTATTGATGATGAATGAATCTGACACAGGCATATACGGGGCGGAGTCAATTATGATATAGTCATACTTACCACGGAAATAGTTGATGATATCGGCCTCCTTACCTTGTGACAGCAATTCTGTAGGGTTCGGTGGAACAGGGCCCGCAAATATTATGTCAAGATGACTGCTAGCCTCAGAATGATAGACCATAGAGTCCATATCCGTGCACTTGCCTATCATATAGCCCACAACGGTGTTGTTCTTGTCAACTCCCTTTGGATTGAAGATTGTACTAAGACGTGGCTTACGGATATCCATACCTATAATCAGTGTTTTCTTGCCAACGTGGGCAATTGAGAGAGCCAGATTGGACGCCACAAAAGATTTGCCCTCTCCAGGAATGGAGGATGTTACCTGAATGACCTTGCAATCGGTAAGATACTGCAGATTGGAGCGTAAGTTACGGAATGCCTCGGATACTACATCGCGGCTGTTCTTCTTTATCAGGGAGTCAAAGTCTGCCGGAGCCTTAGGCAGCACAGCTATCACATTGCTGTCAATTTTGTCAGTAACGTCCTTCTTTGTCTCAACCTTGGTGCGCAGCTGCATTCTGAGCCACACCACAATCACAGGAATGGCGCAACCCAAAATCAGGAATAGTAAATATATCTGTCTGGATTTAGGACTGATTGGGCGGGCCTCGCCAAACGATGTCTCAATAACCCGGAAGTTATCCATCTGCGAGTACATCTGAATCTGTGCCTCCTCGCGTTTCTGCTGGAGCAACTGATACAGAGGCTCTATCACCTCAAGCTTACGGTTCAGCTGCTGCAGCTCAAACTGCTGCTGCGGGATATTTGTCATCTGGTTCTTGCCAAGACTGATTGTGCGGTCCAGGTCCTTGCGCTTGATGGTATATACACGCACAAGGTTGGCAACAGACACCTCAATGCTCTTCTTCATATCGGCAAGTTGCGAGTTAAGGCTCACCACACGCGGGTTAGTCTCACTTGAGTTGGAAATCATTCGGTTACGTTCCGCCACAAGACTGTTATAGTCGGCTATGATGTTGTTCAGGCCTGCATCGCTTATACCTATGTTGGCAGGAATGACATCGTAGCTGCCCTGGCCGCTGCCACTGATGTAGCCGCTTATCATATCGAGCACCTGCAATTGCAGTTTCACCTCGGTGAGCTGTTCCTGATACTGACGGTCTGAGGCTATGGATGCCTGAGATTGTAAGCTAAGGTCAACAACTATATTGTCTGACTGATACTTTTTATAGTCGGACTCAACAGCGCCAAGATCCTCGGCAATTGTTGCCAAGCGCTGGTCAATGAAGTTGATTGTATTCAAGGATGTTATGTTGCCATACTCACGCGACTCGTTGTTAACTTTGATAATCAGGGTGTTCAATATGTCATTCGCACGCTTAGCTTTTGTATCCGTAAATGACATCTCAACGACATCGCTCGGACGGACCTTCTGACCTTGAATCTCTGCGGTAAGGTTCTTTATGAACCCGCGCGCGGCATAGAATGGGGTACTCCAGGAGCATACATACTTGTCTTTGGCAATCATATTCTCCTGATTAGTAACCGTAATTGAGAAAGAGCAGCCCGCCAGAGCGATTGTCTCGCCATAACGATATTTAGTCTGCTGAAGTTTCAAAACCTCAGGTCCCATCTTCAGCTCTTTTATCACAAACTCCTTTCCGTCAATGTTCTTGAAAACGATATTGAGGAAATATGGCTTTTCCTCTTCCGGGAAAAGAGGATCGGGAGTGACAATCAGCTGGAATGGATTGTCCTGATAGTATTCCACACGCTTTATGGCAAACAGGCCGCGTGCTATACGAAGACGGTCATACACAGGCATTTCGTAATGAAAATAACGCGTATTGAGATTGAGCTCCTCAACCACCTTGGCCATCATTGTAGGTGTCTGCAATATGAAAATCTCGTTATCGATGCGCTTCTTTACACCCTGGCCGGTGAGGTCTGCGAGGATGGAGAGCTCACCGCCGCCGGTACTCTCGTTATTGAGCATTACCCAGGATGAGCGTTTATATACAGGGTTCTGCATACGTACGTAACAGAAACCGGCCACAAGGGCAAGGAATGCGCACAGCACAATCCAGTACCTGAGCCTCCACGCAAAATCAAGCATGTCGCGGAAAGACATCTGAGCACCCTCTTCGGCATTGCCACTCTGTGGCGTTGTATTGTAATCAGCCATAAAAAAGTATTATTGAATTTGACCAGAATTGAATTATCGCAAAATTAAAGAGAGCAGCGCGACCAGTGTGGTGACAGAGGACAGGGCCACGCTCCAGATGTTGGTGGGAGCCGTAGCGGTTGCTACTCGTGTGGGGCTTGGAGGCACCACGACAACATCGTTCTGCTGAAGGTAGAAATACGGAGAGTCCAGCAGGTGGCTGTCCTTGAGGTCTATGGTATGGTGAGTCTGGACGCCGTCCTCCTCGCGGATAAGCAGGATGCCATCACGCTGTGCGGTAATGCTCAGGTCGCCAGCCCTGCCAAGAGCCTGGAGGATATTGATTTTCTCAGACTCAATGGTGAATGTGCCAGGCGAGCGGACCTCGCCAAGTACCGTAACCTTGTAGTTGCGGAATGATACATAGACAATAGGATCCTTGACATCCTTGCCTATCTCTGCCGTAAGGTAATCGACAAGTTGGTTACGTGTCATACCCTCAACGTGGATTTTACCGATAATGGGGAATGTGATGTAGCCCTCTGAGTCAACCAGATATGTGAGTGTTGAGGTCTCAGGGTTGCCATTGATGTTTCCAGTGGCAGACATCTCAGCAAGAGTAAGGTTGTAGGGAGCGGTTACGGTCTTGTCCGGGCCACTCACAATGATGGTAAGACGGTCATCCTTCTTGATTACCGCCTCAAATTCTGTGGTCAGGGGCTTGAGCTCAACATCGTCTATATTCTGGAAATAAACGATGTCCTTGTAAGACGAGCAACTGGCAATGATAGCCGAAACGGCTACTGCGATGATGATTCGGAATGATTTCATTTATCGTATGAATTGTTTGTTAATAATCCTGTATAAAGTTGCGGAATTGGCGCGCTCCGCGTTCGCTTGGCACATACCACGCGCCAAGCGATGATAACCCGCGTGCCGATACAGACACCGCATAGTATGCAAAATTAGCCATAAATTCTCTAAAGCCAAACTATAATTCACAAAATATAAAAAAACTTAATAATAAAAAACACGCGGGCAACAAGCCTTAACACGATTTCAACATTTTTGCCATTGTTTGTAGTAACTTTGCGGACATGTATAGGATTCTGTTTATTTGCCACGGCAACATCTGCCGCTCGCCTATGGCTGAGTTCATAATGAAAAGTCTGGTGCGCGAGGCCGGGCTGGAGAAAGATTTTCACATTGAGTCGGCGGCGGTATCGGCCGAGGAGATTGGCAACGGCATTTACCCGCCCGCAAGACGATGCCTGAGCGCGCACGGCATACCGTTTGACAGCACACGCACTGCCTGGCAGATTACTCCGCGTGAGTACGGGCGGTTTGACCTGCTGATTTATATGGACCGCTCAAACCTGAGGTGGCTGCAGCGGATTCTGGGCGGCGGCCAGGGTAACGGACGCGGCTTTGACCCGGAGGGAAAGATTCACCTGATGATGGAGTACGCGGGGCTGACGCGCGATGTGGCGGACCCTTGGTACACTGATGACTTTGAGACTACATACCGCGACCTGACGACGGCCTGCACGGCGCTGCTCAGGCAACTGACAGAACGTTCCTAGCAGAGAATTCCGTAAAGCAGAAGGAAGGCGGTTACGGCCGGTACGGCCATAAGTGTGCTGTCAAAACGGTCCAGGAAGCCACCGTGCCCCGGCAGGATATTGCCGGAGTCCTTGATGCCGAGCTCACGCTTGATGAGAGATTCCACAAGATCGCCGAATGTGCCTGCAATCACTGTAATTACGGCAGTTACGGCCCATACCCATACGGGCAGGAAGCCGAAGTGGTGCGGCATTGTGAGCGCCATAACGATTGCAGCCGCTATTGTGATTGAGGCGCCTCCAATAGAGCCCTCCCACGACTTTTTGGGCGACACACGCGGAAAGAGACGGTGGCGGCCAAGAGTGCAGCCCACGCAATAGGCGCCCACATCGTTGCACCAGATAAAAATGAACAGAGCCATTGGCATAAGACCGTTGTACGGCACACCGGTCTTGGAGCCGCACCAGAGTCCCAGCACTGGAATCAGCGCCAAGGGTATGGCAATGTAAGGCAGCGGCATAAGACTGCCTGAGAGATGAGTGACGGGCGATGCCGCCTTGCGGAAAAGCTCATACACCATAAGGGCCACCAGGGAGA
Source organism: uncultured Bacteroidales bacterium (assembly GCA_937898885.1). Lineage (GTDB taxonomy): Bacteria > Bacteroidota > Bacteroidia > Bacteroidales > Bacteroidaceae > Colenecus. The sequence goes on from CALDKD010000079.1 coordinate 28,171, forward strand.
GCAGGAAGCCGGCCAGCACCAGGAATGCTATGGCACGCCCGTTGTACTGGAAGCCGCAGTCTATGAGCGAGGCCTCGGGCTGGCAGCAGACAAAGGCGTATGCGGCCGGCACTGACAGGAACAGCAGCGCCGCCGGCAGTACCGACCACTTTGATATGGCTATGCCCTTGCTCTTGTTGATGATGGAGATAAGCTCCCGCGTCATAGCCAGCGTAAGGAAACAGAAGAATGCAATACACCACCCGTAGCCGCAGAGGATGCTTGCGGCTATTATAGCCACAATGACTATACCGGTGAGTGTTCTGGCAATGAGGTTCATACGGTAAGCGCAGTATTGGTGTTGTCAATTGCGTCAGGCTGCTCAGGTTCCGATGCTGCGTCAGGCTGCTCAGGTTCCGGTTTATCGGAGTTCTGCTTATCGGGGTCAGCTGCCAGAATCTCCTCGCTGCGCGATGCCCACGGACGCTTGCCGAAGATGCGCTCCACGTCCTCGGCGAAGATGACCTCGCGTTCCATAAGCACCTGCGCCAGCTGATGATGGCCCTCGGCATGCTCAAGGAGTATCTGCTTGCCGCGCTGGTACTGGCTGTCGATCAGGGCTTTGGCCTCTGAGTCAATAAGCTCGGCTGTCTTGTCGCTGTATGGTTTCTGGAAGGCGTACTCATCAGTGCTGCTGTAATAGCAGAGATTGGCCAGTTTGTCGCTCATACCGGCGTAGGCTATCATTCCGTAGGCCTGCTTGGTGACTCGCTCCAGGTCATTCATAGCTCCGGTGGAGATGTGGCCGGTAAAAAGTTCCTCGGCGGCGCGTCCGCCAAGGGTGGCGCACATCTCATCGAGCATCTGCTCCTTGGTTGTTATCTGACGCTCCTCTGGCAGATACCAGGCGGCACCCAACGCACGGCCTCGCGGCACGATGGTTACCTTGATGAGTGGATTGGCGTGCTCCAGGAACCAGGAGAGGGTTGCGTGGCCGGCCTCGTGCAGGGCGATGGTCTTCTTCTCCTCCGCGGTCAGCACCTTGGTTTTCTTCTCCAGGCCGCCTATGATGCGGTCAACAGCTGCCAGGAAATCCTCCTTTCCAACGCTCTTTTTGTTATGACGCGCGGCATAGAGGGCCGCCTCGTTGCAGACGTTGGCGATGTCGGCCCCCGAGAAGCCCGGGGTCTGGCGGGCCAGCAGATCGACATCGAGGTCCGGGGCCAGCTTGAGGCCACGCAGATGCACTCCGAACACCTCTTTGCGCTCGTTGAGATCCGGCAGGTCCAGATAAATCTGGCGGTCGAAGCGGCCTGCGCGCAGCAGTGCCTTATCCAGGATGTCAACGCGGTTGGTGGCCGCAAGGATGATGACACCGCTGTTGGTGCCGAAGCCATCCATCTCGGTGAGCAGCTGGTTGAGGGTGTTCTCGCGCTCATCGTTGCCACCCATTGCCGGGTTCTTGCCACGGGCACGGCCCACGGCGTCTATCTCGTCTATAAAAATGATGCAAGGTGATTTCTCCTTGGCCTGACGGAAGAGGTCGCGTACACGCGATGCTCCCACGCCTACGAACATCTCCACGAAGTCTGAGCCCGACAAAGAGAAGAAGGGCACATCGGCCTCGCCTGCCACAGCCTTGGCCAGAAGGGTCTTACCTGTACCCGGAGGGCCTACCAGCAAAGCGCCTTTGGGTATCTTGCCACCAAGGTCGGTGTATTTCTTGGGGTTCTTGAGGAACTCTACTATCTCTTGCACCTCTTCCTTGGCCTCGGACTGGCCGGCCACATCCTTGAAGGTGATGCGCTCCCCCTGTCCTTTCTCATAGACCTTGGCCTTGGACTTGCCGACGCTGAACACGCCGCCACCCTGGCCGCCACCGCCGCCGGTCATACGACGCGCCATAAAAATCCATAAGCCTATGAGCAGTATGAATGGCAGGAAGCTCCAGAGAAACTGACGGACCATACGGTCTCGCTCGCGATAACTTGTAGAGCCTGTGAGACAGCCGTCTGTCTCCGCCTGATCCAGAAACTCCTGAAGGTTCTCAAGTGATCCAAAGCCCACGCTGACCATTGGACTGCGCATCTTGGTGCCTTTGAACTCCTCGCCGAAAACGTGATACGCCGAATCGGGGATAAGATACAGCTCCAGGTTGCCGGTGTTGGTATAGACCACAATGTTGCGGGCATATCCGTTGCGGACATACTCCTTGAACTCGGTGTAGTTGGCAGTGCCGCTTGTCTGCGAGCCCTCGTTGTTAAGCATTATATATCCGAATGCCACGAAGAGTATCACATAAAACCAGGAGAGGTTGAATTTTGGTCCCTTCTGGTTGGCTTTTCTGGGGTTATTGCCGTTTTTGTTGTTCTTGTTGCTCATTGCTTGGTAGTGTTGAAATAAATCAGAACTCTTCTGGAAGCTCTTTTATTACGGCATCGGCCCAAAGGTGCTCCAAATCGTAGAAACGACGAAGCTCCGGCAGGAAGAGATGTACCATAATGTCGCCATAGTCTATGGCTATCCAATGGGCATAGCGTGTTCCCTCAACCATAAGCGGCTTCTGGCTGGCCTCTACCCGCGCCGTCTCCAACACCGAGTCCATTATGGCCAGCAGCTGGTTTGCCGTATCTGCCTGACATATCACGAAGTAACGGCATACGGTGTCCTCAATCTCGCGCAGGTCAACGGTTGCTATCTTATTGCCCTTCTTTTCCCGGATTCCGTGAATGATGCTCTCAAGGAGTTGTTCTGTCTCGTTCATCTGTTTTTTCAGTTCTTATTTTATTTGCGACAAATTGCTGCCAGTGACTTTGACGGCGCGGTTCTGGCCGCGAAGTCTTGTACCTAATGTATTATAACTTGTACCTTATATATTATAATAGGTGCACCGACACCATTTGTTACTTTACAAAAGTAGTTACATTTCTAATAATACAAATCCTGTGCCATACAAATAATGGTTAAAAGCAACAAAAAAAACGCCAAAAGATGATACAACTCTGAAAAAAGCTGTATCTTTGCACCGCTTTTGAGAGCATTGGGCTATGGTGTAATGGTAACACTGCAGATTCTGGTCCTGCCTTTCCTG
>CALDKD010000080.1 GCA_937898885.1 uncultured Bacteroidales bacterium
ACAACGGCGGTAACCAGTCATCCGATAATGTTCAGGATGCCGATTACGAGGAGGTGAAGTGAGCCAGCAAAGACAAATAAATACAAATAATGAAAAGTGCGGTGTAAGTCATTGATTTACACCGCATTTTTGTTTAGTTTAAACTTTGATTTGGTGATTTTTGTTTATGTTTATTTTTGTGTATATTTGTAGCGTATTTGTAGCGCGACTTAAATAGGACAGATGTGAGACTGTATGAGACAAATGAGACTGTGTGAGACAAATGAGACAAAAACGGGACTTTTATTATGTAAGGAAAAATCATGCCAGCATCAAAGATGAATTATGAAAGAACTTGCGAGTTCTGTGGAAAGACATTTATGGCAAAGACCCTATATTCGAAATATTGTTGCCATAATTGTTCTAAGAAAGCTTATGCTAGAAAACAACGTGAGGAGCTTTTGGAAAAGGCAAGGCTTGAACGGGTTGAACAGACCACTTCTTATCGAAACTATATTACGGTTAAAGAGGCTGTTGACTTGTTTGCTTTATCAAAACATACGATATATCGTTTGGTGAGGAAGGGAATTGTGAATTCAATACAACTAGGCGAACGCAGCATGCGTGTCTGCAAGGAGGATTTCATCGAGCACTCGATTTTACCACAATATGAAAATATTAACACGGTTAAGGAGAAACAGAATGAAAGACGTCTATACAGTTATTACTTTGATGAAACTGACTGTTATACTGTCGGAGAAATCAATAAGAAATATGCAGTACATGATACAACTATCTGGGCCGCAATAAGGAAAAATGGCATTCCGACTGTATTTCGTAAAAACTATGTATACGTTCCTAAAGATCTTATTGATGAACTTTTTGGAAACGCTAAATAATCTTCTTCTATGAAACAGACCCTTTCACGTACAAAATGTACAGTCAGACTAAAGAAATCTGATACCTTGGATTCGTGGCGCCTTTATTTGGATTGTTATCCTGTCAGAAAGAATGGTAAGGTAATTAAAGTAATAGAATCTTTGAACCGTAGCGTGACAACACCGATATGGGACAAATCAAAGAAATCGGAAAAGAATGGCGTGATCATTTATCAGCCAAAACGTGATATCAATGGTGTAATAATGTGTCGTTCGCAGGTTGACAGACAATCATGTGAATATGCTGACAATATTAGGGCTATGCGTCAGCTTGAATACGACAAAGCGGAACTCCTGACAGCTCAGGAGAATGCACTTGTGATGCAGGAAGAAAGACAACAGGAGGATTTTATCGGTTATTTCTTCAGCATCATAAAGAAGGTACATCCGGCCAGTTCAGAAGGTATTATTGAAAATTGGCGCCGTGTCGGTGCCATATTAAGAGATTTCTCGAAAAACAAACCAATACCGTTCAGTAGGATAGATGTGACTTTATTGGAAGATATCAAACTATATCTGCTTCGTGCTCCTCAGGGAGGTTCCAAGAAGGGCACTTTATCTCGCAATACTGCTTCGACGTATTTCTCAATAGTCAAATCCGGATTGAAGCGTGCTTTCATAGACGGATATCTGTCTGTTGATGTAAGTGCTAAAGTCAGTGGAATTTCATTTGTTGCAGCCAGACGCGAGACACTTACAATGGATGAATTCAACAAACTTGCCATAACCCCTTGCAGTAATCCTGTCATCAAACAGGCTGCATTCTTTTCAATGCTTACAGGAATGCGTCACAGTGACATTAAGAAATTGAAGTGGAAAAACATCATCAATGATGATGGCACTTGGCGTGTTGATTTTACACAGAAGAAGACTGGGGGTGTGGAATATATGCCGATATCGGATTTGGCATATTCAATCTGTGGTAAACGCGCTGAACCTGATAGGTGTGTGTTTGGGGGACTTCCTGATCCGTCATGGATTAGCAGACCAATATCAGAATGGGTTCAGGCAGCTGGAATCACAAAGCATATTACATTCCATTGTTTTCGTCATACATTTGCTACTTTGCAGTTGAAAAACGGAACTGACATTTATACTGTAAGTCGTATGCTGGGTCACACAAAAGTTACAACAACGCAGATATATGCCAAAGTTGTTGACTCTACAAAGGTGAAATCCGCAAATGCTATTAAAGTTGACGACTCCATAGCGGCTCACTTGCAGAACTGTACCATTTCAGGCAAGTGACTATTCACATATTCGTTATGACAGGCGATTCTTTTGTTTCGCCTGTTTTTTTTGTTATTGTTACTTCATGTTTATTTGATTGTTATCGGCCTATGACAGAATCATAATCAATTCACTATTGATAAACAGCCTTCCTTTGCAGCGCATTCTTGATAAAGACAAACCAAAACAAACATAACAAAATGGAAGGTAACATTACATTTGAACAGATGCCTGCGGTTATTATGGCATTAGTAGACAAGGTTGACGAACTGTCAAGGAAGCTGGATAAGATAAGTAAGATAAAGAGGTCAGAACAATCTCGTGATGAGTGGTTTGATGTTGCTTCTTTGAGTGATTATCTTCCTAGTCATCCCACATATCAAACTATTTATTGTTGGACTCATGCGCATGTAATACCTTATAGGAAAAATGGAAAACGGCTTGTATTCCTTAAGTCAGAAATCGACGAGTGGATGTCGAAGGAAAAGTGTGACGCATATACTAGTCAGGATGCAATGGATGATGCACGTGCATATATCGCTACTCATAAGCGAAAGTGATAAGAAAATAAGTTTGATTCATTTGCGATATATAAAGCAAACGTTAAACCAAACCGGTTATGCGGGCCAAAGAAAAAAGGATGGGTTGTGTGATGAAGTCTGTTCTTCTTTTTTTTTCTGGCCAGCAAAAAACATTGGATTGAATCAAGTCAAGAAGTATCTTTGCAACCGCAATGAGCAAGAAGGTTCTGTTCTTACATGGTTTCTTTGCCAGCGGACAATGTCAGCAGGCAGAGGCACTTCGTGAAGCCCTCATAAAGAAGGCTGATGTGCTGTCACCGGATTTGCCTCTTCATCCCGCTGAGGCGCTGGAACTTGTTCGTACCATCTGCGACAAGGAAAAGCCGGATCTGCTTGTCGGCAACAGCTGTGGAGCGTTCTATGCCCAGATTGTTGCTCCAAGAGCCGGAATACCCGCACTGCTTGGCAACCCGTCATTTGAAATGTCCCGGTTCCTGAAGGAAAGGATAGGGGAACACCAATATAAGTCACAGCGTAAAGACGGTCATCAGACCTTCATGATAACTGACGAACTGGTGGAGGAGTTCCGCTCCTTGGAGTCATTGCAGTTCGACTGCTGCAACTCATACTATCGTGACCGGGTGTGGGGACTGTTCGGTGAGAACGATGACCTTATGCATGGCGAACCGCTTTTCCTGCAGCACTACAACAATGCAGTGCACTTTCCTGGCGGGCACACTCCGACACCCGATGAGGTGAAGACCTGGTACGCTCCGCTGGTAGAGAAAATGCTGCTTCGGCTTTCCCCATCGGAAGTCCGCCATTTCCGTCACTTCAAAGGCGGCCTGTATCACATAGTGGCATCGGCCCTTGACAGCGAGACCTGTGAACGCATGGTGGTTTATCAGGCTGAATATGGTGACTGCAAGTTGTGGGTCCGTCCTGAGAGTATGTTCTTCGGACATGTTGAGCGTGATGGCCGCAGGTTCGAGAGGTTCACTGAATACGACCCGGAACAATGATAAGTGACCGCATAGAATCCTTTGTCCTGCGCTTTAGAAAAGGCGATGCCGAGACTATGTCTCTGACTGAGACTGCAGCTCTTTGCAGCCACCTTGATGAGTTCATTGATGAAAGCGATCTGAGTGAACTTGCCAACCTTCTTTCCTGCTATCCCACCAAGGACAACATCCGTGACGCCATTGAATCCATGACCCGTGAGGCAGACCGTGCCATCCGCAGCCTGTATGCCAGCGGACGCTGCCGCGAGATGGGTGATGACGAACTGATTATGTGATTGTTTTTTCCTTTGGACAGCAGACTGAATCATGCCGGCGCGGTCACCGTAGAATGTGCGATTGTCATCGATTATTTCAGTGCTTTGCCATCGTAAAATGCTTGGCCGACTTTATTGCCCAACAGAATGTAGCTGTGATGCACGGGGTCGAATGTGATGAGCTGCATCTTCTCAATGTCCGGGTTGCCGTCTTCTGCAAGATATCTTTCGTCAACCTAGATGTTGACTATTTCTGCTATCAGGTTGTAGCCTTCTTCCGATTCGTCAATCTTCTCCTTTATGCGGCATTCCAGAGTCATGGGGAAGCAGATGAATACCGGGGCGTTCACCTTTTCTGCCCTGACAGACTTCCAATCTGTTTTAGCCATTTTCTCAGGGTCATTCTTTGCACTGACAATACCCACAAAGTCACTGGCAACCATAGTGTCAACTGTCGCGAAAGCCACGGTGAACTCCGTTCCGATTCAGATTGCCAGTGGTCTGATGACTGCCCATTGAGATCATTATTTCCTTCATGTCCCACTGGCCTCCCCAAGCTGCATTCATCGCATTGGGAGTGCCGTCTTGGTTGTAAGTACCGATAATCAATACCGGCTGTGGTGCTACCCACGGTTTAGGTGTAAAACTTTTCATTGTCTGTTATGTTATTCATTCGCGAATATAGGTATTTTCAGCTTATTCGCTCATGGCAATCAACCCTTGAAATACTTTTTGATAACTGTAATACGATGATTAAGGAGATTTCAGAAATGGTACTCATCTGTTTTGCGTCTTTTCTGAAAATCGCATAACTGCCGCTGCGCCACACTCTGCGGAATACGTTGAATCTGTTGTGGAACATTAATATCCGTGCTTCAGAGTCGCCATCGGAATCTTTTTTGCATATGCCATATTTTTGCCGAAGCTCCCGATAGTTTTGCAGTCAAAAAACTCAGTATGGAACAGATTAAGACAAAACTACCTGAATTCGAAAACAGAGTGTATATCCTTGGCGGCCCGCGTCAGCAGGCTCTGGAGGAGGCTATGGAAATCATTCTGAGAACCACTGACAGATGCCATGTCTGCATTGAGATATTCTGCGAGAAAGACACCCGTGAAACAATCGAGACGATGTTCAACAGACTGGCGGACGCACCGAATCACCGGGGCAAGCTGGATTTCGTCTATTACACCACAATCAAGAACGGAAACGTCGAGGCAGTCAGCAACCGAATCTGGGCATCTCATAGCCGCCGCTTCGTCAGACTCACCCTCATTGACTCTCTGGAGTACCTCCATTCAAGAGGCAAAGAACACAACCGCGAAGAAGTCCTCAGAAGAATCGCCAGATGCAATCCTGTCATCATCGTCTCAGATGTACTCGCTCCCTCGGGAACTGACGGCGGCCAGTGGGATGTTAATGGCACTACACTGTCACTCTCAATCCGGGACTAATATGCTCCGAAGCTTTCAAGCGTCTGGAGTATTGTCTCCTCAGGTGAAGCAACCTGGGGCTTCTAGGAAAGATTCATCCTCGTAATCCTGAAGCTTCCGTCTTCTTCCTTGTTTATTGTGTCAAAATATGCGCATCCGTATTCTCTCCATTCATATTCGAATCTGTTATTGCCGTCACGCTGCTCTATGTTGTAGACAACAACAGCTCGTGAGCCGTCCGTCAGCGTGTATTTCTTAGTGTCAGTCACCATCCTGCTTCAGCAGAAATCCGTTGTATGGGAAAGCAGTCCGCTCAAATATTAAAAACCATTGGCGGGAAGCTCACCTCTCCCGCATCATTCAGGACTGAACCGTTGGAGAATAAAGTGCCACTTCGCCGGGTGATGCCATTTGCTTCATGCGCGTGGCCGAACATGTGATATTTAGGTCTGACCTCAGACACACGTTTCAAAATAGCTGGACTGCCCCAGTTCATACCCATGGTCCTGTCCATTATTCCAAGCGGTGGCTCGTGAGTGACAAGAACGTCAATGCCATCGGGAATGATGTCAGTCGGGTGGTTGTATGCTATCCCGAAGAATCGGACACCATCTATGGTTATGCCTCTGTCTTGAAGGAAGTGCACATTGTCCGGCAGGTCTTCAATATTGTCCGCATCCCAAAGACACAAGTCGTGATTTCCGGTTACAAAGACCTTGTGAGGATGTGGGAGCTCTATGAACCAGTTCAGGAAGTCCAGGACCTCCTCTTCCGTGCCGTTGTCACTAAGGTCTCCGCAATGAATGAGAACATCGCCTTCTGGAATACTTGTCAGAAGGTGATGTCGGGAGTGCGTGTCTGAAATCTGTACTATTCTCATTTCCAGTAACGTTCTGAAAGGTATTCAATAAGGCCGGAATACTTCTTTGACAGCTTTTCGTCAGAAAGAAGAAAACCGAATAAGGCCTTGGGGTCTCTGCGGCAGTACCTGCTTTTGTCCTCTAGACAGCTAATCCATGAACCAACCATCCCATGTGTCTGGTCCCATGCTACGTTCCTGTATTTCCTGAAAAGAAGGTCTCCGTCTTCATCGGGCACTACATGGATATGCATGTACTCCGTTGCACAAGGGAAGAATGTGTCCTTGTTTAGAATTGCCTGTTCAGCCCAGAGAGTCTGGCGCATGAGTTGATAGAACGGTTCCTGAAAGTATATGCTTCCATTGTAAGCATCAAGACTATGCAACTGTGCAGAACTGTTTATAAGATTTGTGTAACGACGCAAACGCTCTTCGCCCTTTCCATGCCCACCTTTCTCCCATTCATAATCCTCAATGGATTTATCGTCCCTGTAATAGCTCTCGACAAACTTCCATTCGATTGGAAGTAGCCAATGCTTTTCACCCTTCCTTGCACAGATGACCGCATCTACGGACGTGCACATAGAACCTCTGGTCAATGGCTTTCCGTTGCTCTCGTTCAGATAGTCCGTGCTGGTTACTACCTCGAAGGAAATGTATCCGGGAAATTTCCTGTCACCTCCAACAATTTCGACATCGTCGAAGAATCGGCAACCAGCAGCCCCGTTTGCCAGGGCAAGAACTGCATCATGGTCGTACCTGATGGGAAATAGATGGTTAAGACATGCTATTTGAGATGAGCACATATGTCCTGACGGGCCGCTGCCTCCCCACCATTCGATGCCGTTAGCTCTGAAATACTCGGGCACGTTGAATCTGTCGTTCATTTCAGAACCGCGCAACTCATTGTAGAGGTTGTTGATGCCATTCTTGAGGATGAACTCGTAATGTTTACCTTCGAATTCGCCGTTAAGATGGTCGCTTCCAAACCAGTCGGGATGGACTTTGGCCGTCGATACCTGATGGAAGTACTGATATTTCTTGAATTTTCTCATTATCACTTCATTATTGCCTCAGTGAGAGAACCAGAGAAGCTGATAGGATTACCTTCATTGTCGGTTTTGTAATACAACGTGTAGAGATGTAGGGTTGTGTTCTTATCTTCAACTTCGATGTCATCCATTTCACTCTCACGACTGGCACCCTCGTTAGGCATTATTGTCACCACGTCCAGATCGATATGCTCAGGGACACTTTTCTCGGAATAAGCTTCTGGACGAAGTATGTTCCACCATTCTTTGCCGCTTTCGCTGCGGAACAGAAAGGCCATGAATGTTGCGTAGGTTATGGCCTGATGCATGGCATCCTCCTGTGACTCATTCTTGACATTCTCGTCCTTAAGCTCCATCACGGCATAACGTGATATAGTCGCGGAATGTTTTACGCGAGAAAGAATATCGATTCCACCGCCAGTCGCACCTTTCCTGTTTTTATCCATTGACAACTTCGGATTGTGAGTGCTTGCTTTGAGTGGTGTAGTCAGCTGGAAGAACTTGCCTCCAAGACGTACGGGCTGGATGTTGCATAACAGCTTCTTGTCACGACTGGATTCAGAAAACTCCTTAAGCAGGAAACTCTCAATACGGTGCTCCTGACTCTTTACCTGAAGTTCCTTGCTGTTTTTCATGTTACTGAAAAATCTTCGGAAGTCCACAGCACTGCTTGTTCCGTTCCATTTTTCATTTTTAATTTTCACACTGTTCTCAAATCCAAACTTGTCATGGGCTCTTTTCGCCTGTTCCTTGTTTACATTCAGAAGAACCTCGCCGTCTTTGCGAACAGATACCGTTGCGATGCTTTGACCGGCAAAGCGAATGTCATATTTGGTGGTAGAATCATCGGTCATCACTTTACCTATGGAGCTGTAAACCAATAGAGGACTCTTTACCTGAAACTTCAGAGAGTTACTGGCGTATTTAGCTTTGTTGGCAAGAATCTCCTCTGCGTAGCGTGCATAAACATCCTCCCATTCTGGGTTCTCTGTCAGTATTGCTGACGTTAACTTACAGAAATCAATATTATTCATAACTCTCATATTTTCTATTTGTGTTTCGATAAAACAGCCAATGCACTTCTTCGAACATTGTCACGGACAGTTGATGGTGCCAGCACCTCCACCGAGCCCTGCATCATCATGATCTCTCCGATGAAGGTAGAGGAGGGGACAAGCTGGTACTCAAAGATTGTCTCACCGTTCTCAAACACTTCGACTTCTCTTTGTGAGTTGTGGAGCGGCAGAGACCGGAGATTGTCAGACTGCCTTGCTGACGCTTTAATGCGAATGACTTCGGGCTTTCCGGAAGGAAGGTCGATTCCGAAATATGATTTGTAGTATACGTCAGCTGAAAAATCTTTAGGGTAATCATATTCAATTTCAGTCGAATATGCGTCCGTCATCCGGTCCAGAGAATACAGGTGTGGTTCAGTCGTGCCTTCACGAAGTCCCAACATATACCATCTCTTCCGGAACAGCCTGACACAATACGGCGCAACCAGAAAAGTCCGGGACTCAGCCATTTCTGTATTCTTGTATGAGAATTCCACCATGACATTTCTTTTCAGGGCATCGATGATTATCGGAAGGAACCTCTGACTGGATGGGACATTGTCAAATATCACCTTGCCCTTCAGTGAGGCATCATCATGAAGCATGCTTCCGAGAGAAAGAGCCCCCACCATCCATTCCTGAAGGCCACCGTCACATACATCCTCTTTGTTTTCGATGTAATACTCATTGGTCTTTCGGTCACATGAGATGATAATTCCGAACATGTCTAGAATCGATTCCCTGTGATTCGCCAGTGTACGCTTGGATATGTCCTTCGCGTCCGGATTGAGTGAGCTCCTTTTCCAGAGCCCGTTCAATTCCTCATAGGTGCAATACCCCCTGGATTGTAATGTCTGAAGCAACCAGACGTAATGCTTGAAATATTCTTTTGCCATGATGGTGCAAAGATAAAAATAACATCTGCCAAAAATAGGCATAAGTATAGATCGTTTTCAATTAATCGATAATCTCCGTTATGATTCCCAGATTCAAGGCTTCTTCTGCTGAGAAGAACCAGTCCTCCTTCTGTCTGATGATGCTGTTGAGCTTTTCCCTCGTTACTTTTGATTTACCGGTGATAATGCTAAAGACGATTTCATTAAGGCGGCCTGTTTCCTCTACTGATTCTTTCATGTCCTGAAGAGTGCCGAAAATCAATCCGGAAGAAACCTGGTGTATCATGAACGTAGTATTTCTGTACGATTTCCTGACTGGAGAGGCGAGACATACAATAACGCCCATAGACATGACCTTTCCTGAGCAGATGATCTCCACAGGAGTAGCGGACGATTCAATGGCATCGTACAGAGCTAGACCGTCATAAACATTTCCACCTGGCGTTGACAGATGCAGACTGATTGGAACAAGAGGGAAGTCAGCCCCTTCAATTCCATTCTGCCGTACCCATTCCATTCCATCAGAAATGTAAGACTCATCCTCCATGTTGATTTCGACAATTTTCTTTATTGTCTGCTCGGTCGTTCTCGGTTCGATTCTGTCAAACAGCGTGACCAGTTTGTCTTTCTTTGACTTCTGCTTGATTTCCATTATTCACTGAATTATGTTGCAAAAGTAGAATGACCTTCTGCCTGAAACAGGCATAAGTGATGCTCTTTCATAATAAGTTGGTACTTTTGTCCTTAAATTATGAAATAGTGAATATGGAACCTCGACTGATAGCTGCTGCAGCGGTTCTATTGATGAATGTGATTGCCTTTTCCGCTTACGGCATTGACAAGCGTAAGGCGCAAAAGGATAAGTGGCGTATTCCAGAATCGACACTGCTCATATTGGCTTTCCTAGGCGGTTCAATAGGAGCATTTCTGGGAATGCGTGTCTTTCATCACAAGACCAAGCACTGGAAATTCAAGATTCTGGTACCGCTGTTCCTGATTCTTCAGGTCGTACTGGCTGTGTGGATCATCTACCGTATAATGGCACAGCCGTTGATGTAATCCTATCTGATTTATTGCCATTCGAAATTTTCCTTTCCAGCTGCAATCTCGAAATGGTACTTCGCTATTCCGAGGTCCATCTGGGTGTAGCCAATCAAGGATGAGCCTTTCTTTGCCAGGACTTTCTCTTTTTTGCTTTTTCCGTCAAATCCCAGATACTCGAAACGGAACTTCTGCTGGTTGACGGCGGTAGGGGCGAGCAGGGCGGCCATTACACCTTCATTGAACCAGTGGGGAGTGATGTCGCTGGCGTTGCTGACATCGGCCGTTGACTTGATCTTATGGGATACACCCTGTGTCTCTCCAAATCCGATGGATATGTAGCAGGCTATCTTTTCATCCTTTTCCAGGACGTATGTCCCGGGAATCTTGCTGTAGCTTACACCTACCCAACAGGTGTTGAGCCCTAAGGTCTGGGCCAGGAGCACCAGCTGTTCACCATAGTATCCGACCCTTTCATCCAGGTCATCGGCCTTCTTCCCGGCCATTACAAGATAGTTCCTCACGCCCCTGAATTTGCCGTACTTTGCCATAGGACAGAGAAAGGACTTGGGTTCGTCAAGTATGAGCTGCACATGGAGATTGCCGGTCGTGTTGACTTCCTCAATCTTCTGCTGAAGAGCTGTCAGCGTGCTGCCGGTGATAGGCTTGTCTATATATGCCCGAACTGAATGACGGACTGTTATTGCTTCCGGTAATGTCATGACTGCAATTATTATGCGAATATAGCCAATTTTTGAATTATGCTGTATGGTGCGAACATGTACTTTCCGGTATCAGATCTGGATTGTCAGAATCTCATTTATATCTGTAAGGTAATTGTGGCTCTTGTGCTCGCTCTTCACCTTCCAGGGCTGCTTTTTCTCACCTTCCACGCCAAGGGCTATGGTTTTGAGGCCGTACTTCTGGTTGAGGCTGTCGATTCTCTGGGAAAGGTCAAGACGCTCGGCACGGTTCTGGACGGGGTCGAACAGGTCCGGGTGGACATTGGACTGGCGTACTATCTTTCCGAGTATCACGCCGGATTTCTTGTATCTGATGCCGGGCTTGAAGATGCTGTCCACTATCTGCAGGGCGGTTTTCGTTATCTCGATTGTGTCGGCCGTAGGAATGCAGAATGGAAGTGTTGCGGCATTGTAATACTGCTCCAGGTCCTCACGGAAGTAGTTGCTGCAGAGGAACACTGTCACGCAACCGGCGGCCGAACACTGACCGCGCAGCTTGTTGGCGCAGCTGGCCGCAAAGGTGGCCACGGATGCCTTGACCTGCTCTATGGAGGTAATCATGTCACCGAAGCTGCGGCTGGTGGTGATGTTTTGACGCATCAGGATTTCTGATGTATCGATGCAGGAATAGCCGTTCAGCTCCTTCCATGTCTCTATACCCGGCTTGCTGAAATAATGACGGACCCAGTCGGCAGGCTTGTCGGCAAATTCCAGTGGGGTGTTTACGCCAAGGCTTTTGAGTTTTTCGAATGAACGATGGCCAATGCCCCAGACATCGGCCAGGTCGAAGAGCTTCAGGGCCTTCCGCCTCTTTTCATCGGAATCTATCATGCAGACGGAACGGTAGCCGGGGTACTGCTTTGCGAACTTGCTGCCTATCTTGGCCAGTGTCTTTGTAGGAGCGACTCCGATGCTGACGGGAATATCCGTCCAAAGGCATATCCTGTCGGCCACACCGCGCATGTACTCCTCTATGTCGAAGTGGGTCTCGTACCCGGAAAGATTCGCAAAACTCTCATCGATGCTGTAGTTCTCCACGATGTCAACGGACTGGCGGATGATGCTGGTAACACGCTGCGACATGGCCGCGTACAGCATCATGTTTGTCGAGAAGACGGCCACACCGTTCCTGTCGACCGTATCGTGGACCTTGAACAGGGCATCGCCACGGTGAAGTCCCAGTGCCTTTGCTTCAGGGGTTAGGGCAACGATGATGCCGTCATTGTTTGACAGGACGCATACCGGCTTGTGACGGAGGCCGGGATGGAAGACCCTCTCCACACTGGCGAAGAAGCTGTTGCAGTCGATAAGTGCCCACATGGCGGTCAGTCCCTTGCCTTGTGTATGATGTATGTGACCGTTCCCCAGACGCGGAACTCGTCACCTGGCGTTATCTCTCTCTTCTGATAGGTGGGATTTGCGGGAATGAGCCAGCCGGTATCACCGTCCTTGACGAAGTGTTTCAAGGTGTATTCGCCGTTGATCTCGCATACGGCGATTTCCTTTGGCGTAGGTTCCCTGTTGCTCTTGTCCACGATGATGATGTCACCGTTCATGACTCCTGCATCTATCATGGAATCACCCTTTACCCTTATCAGGTATGAAGCTTCCGGATGGGGACAGAGCATGCGGAGCAGCTCTATGTCCTGCGACCGTTCATCGTTATCGAGAGGAATTGGAAAGCCTGCCGTCACTCTCTGGTCGAAGTATGGCAGATGCATGGGTGCCACGATGTCGGCTTTGGTCACTATGCCTATCCGGGAAAGACCTTCGGCCTCATCCAGTGCACGGCTCAGGCTGGCATTGATGAACTCTGTCCGGTTCTCCATTGAGCCTATCTTCTCGGCCAGCTCTCCAGAGCACCTGAACGAGAACAGCTTGCTGTCTCCCTTGGGCCGTCCTGCACCTGCCCTGCGGCCGCCGCGTTTCTCTGTCTTTTCCGCCATACTGCTATTCTTCCGCTTGCAGTTGCAAAGGTAATAAGGTTTTTTGATAACTGTAATACAATAATCAAAAGTTCCAGAAATGTGTTCATCCGGCTAATGTGTCATTGCAGGAAGACCTTCATGGCTTCAGTGCCATTTTTTGCGGAATAATGGCCTTCATATACTGATTTTCCATCTGCGAAGTTCCGATTTATTGTCGGATAGGTTCCGGAGAGAATCTGAAGCATCGGTCATATGTCATGCGTATGCTCGGTATTTACCGCATGATTATGGGGATGATAGCCGCGTTGAGCACTTCTGTCCTGTGGACAACGGCTACGATATTTTCCTTCCTGGCCAGCTGTTGCCGTATTCGGTTCCGTGGTACGGTCTTCATGCAGACTGCCGCCATATCCCAGAAGGGTGTCCCGTTCAGTTATGCCCGCTTTTCGACTTCTGCAGGTGGCATCTCCTATTACGCCGCAAAGGTGTGATGCCCGGTCATCCCACAATGGTCCACTCCGTTCTCCACCATTGTTTATGGATGTCCTGTGGGGCATCACGTTCCTGCATCGTAAAGAAAGATGTTTCACCTATAAACAGCAGTCAAATGAAAAAGCAAGCAACTTACTCTACCGACACCCCAATCCGGGAATCCTCACAGGCGGCAGGCTACCTGCATGAAGACCTGAAATCTCTTGACCATGAGGAATCATGGGTACTCTTCCTCAATACGGCAGGAATTCCGCTGGCTAAGAAGATGATAACTGTCGGAACAATAATGTCCGCGCCGATAGACCACAGGCGCATTGTCAAGGAAGCGCTCAACTGCAACGCTACGGCCATCATCCTCTTCCATAACCATCCGAGCGGCAATCCCAAACCGAGCTCCACAGACATCAAGGAGACCGAGAAGCTCCGCAGTGCCTGCCAGCTCTTCGATATCTCAGTCCTGGATCACATTATCGTGACCGACAAATCCTATTACTCCTTCGCAGATGAATCCCAAAACCAGTTTTAATATGAAGACCTACGATTTCAAAGGCACTGAGGTG
>CALDKD010000081.1 GCA_937898885.1 uncultured Bacteroidales bacterium
TCTGAACATAAGTACTCGTTCTGAGCTATATCGGTGGTTTATGGATAATCACGACAAGGTCAGCGACTTCTGGCTTCGCGTGAACCGCGCCAATGACGAATATCCTGGCGTTATACGATACGTGGATGCAGTGGAGGTTTGTCTCTGTTTCGGTTGGATAGACAGCACAATGAAGCGCATTGATGACGGAAAGCCTATCCAGCATTTCACTCCCAGACGAAAGGGCAGCAACTGGTGCGAGCAAAATCTGGAACGTTGTCGCAGGCTCATCAGACTTGGCGAGATGACTCCTGCAGGATTGGCAGTCATCCCCGACATTGATCCATCGCATTTTGTATTTGAGGACTGGGCAATTGATGCAATCAAGAAGGATAGGGAAGCTTGGAGGAATTATCTCTCATTTCCAGAGAATTACCGCAGAATCAAGCTGGACCGCATCCAACATTATAAGAACACTGCCCGTCCGGAACAGGCCAAGACTGCATTGCGAAACTTCATCAGAGATTGTCACAACGGAAAGATGTCGCCTAACTGGAGTGATTTTGGCAGACTGGAAAACTATTGATATTTAGAAGCCTTGGAACATAGATCACACAGGCCAAATGTATTATTCTGGATGGCCACAAGGAATAATGGTAAAATAAATACATATCTTGTGTTATAGCGTCGAATTAATTACCTTTGCGGCAATGAAACGGATTCTGTTCATATTCACCATTATGCTGTCGCTACTGTTGAATTGTAGTGCCGCCTTTGGTGGAGTCAAAAATGGCGCTTCAGTATATGTCTTCAGTAATTCTGTGGTAGAGGACAACAATCAGGATTGCTCTGATTCAGGCTGCTTTGAATATGTCTTTGACGGAAATGCGGTTTTGTCATCTGAACACAGTTTCAGCAACTCATCTGTCCGTCTCAACAAGACCGGACGGCGGATTCATCCATTTGAGAAATCATTTGCTCGCATTCAAAAGTCAGGAAAGACTATAGACGGATGTGTAAATTACTACTTCCAGACACTTCTCCATAGGTTTCATACAGGCACACACACCACACAACGATACATACATCTGATTTGCTGTCTGCTGCTTTAGACCGCGAAAGCTTCATTCTCTGACAGACAGTATTAAATATTCACATCAAATCAATCAGTAATGATTTTATTATTGTTGCTGGTCGGACTCGGACTTGTAGTCCTCGGTGCCGACTGGCTCGTTGACGGTGCATCGGCCATTGCAAGGAAGGCCGGTATCAGCGATTTTGTCATTGGTCTTACAATAGTAGGATTTGGAACCTCATGCCCGGAGTTGGTGGTAAGCCTAACTGGCGCATTTCATGGCAATGCGGACATTTCTGTCGGAAACGTCATTGGCTCCAACATATTCAACACTCTTTTTATTCTCGGAGTGACATCATTGGTAATGCCGGTCTCGGTGACACGAGCCAACCAGAGAAGAGATGTACCGCTGACAATCGGGATTACCGTTCTTCTTATAGCGCTCGGTATGAGCAGCACTCTATTCGGTATTGGAAAGGACAATTCAATAACACGAATGGAAGGATCTGTCCTATTGGCGGTATTTGCCATATATCTGTTCTACTGCTTCAAAAACGATGCAGTTTCAGATTCCGGCGATACTAACAAACCTATGCGTATTCCTATTGCGGTGCTGCTTGTATTTGCCGGACTGGCCGGACTTGTGTTCGGAGGTAGTCTGTTCGTTGATTCTGCCACACAACTGGCACGTAGCATAGGCGTCAGCGACAGATTCATAGCAATAACGATTCTTGCAGGTGGAACATCCCTTCCAGAACTTGCCACATGCATCGTAGCGGCAGCAAAGCACAAGGACCAACTTGCTATTGGCAACATATTGGGCTCAAACGTATTCAACATCCTTTTCATTTTGGGATGTTCGTCACTTGTCACGCCACTCTCATTCGAAGGAATGAGCGTTGTTGATATTATTGCGCTTGGCATCAGTGCAATTCTTCCATTATTGTGGTCGTACACTGGCAGCAAAGAACACATAGACCGATGGGAGGGCGCCGCCATGGTCCTTTGCTATACAGTATATGGCTGTTATCTATTTTGTAAACTATAAATTATTTCAATCGAAATGCAAAGCAATTTTAAAAAAGTACATACAGGTAAAGATCTGACAATATCATCGGCCGTTCTCGTTATTGGAATCGGCCTGTTCTTCGCAAACAAGTGGCTGGGCGTATTTATAATGGTGTGTGGCCTGCTGACACTTCTGCTATTCAAAAAAGGATTCCGAAAAGAAGGGCAGACTTCTGTTCTTTCCAGGGTCTCAATGGATATTAGCAAAACATGCTCATTATCAGTAATCGGATTCCTCCGTGGTGAAGACCGTAGTCTGGTGATTAAGGAGGGAAACGAAGGTGGCAGCATGCGCCTGATAACCTATTTCAATAAACAAGATCATATTGCCTATGTTCAGCTGTTCAACTACAGCAACTATCTGTATGAGGCTGCCACTGAAGATGTGGAGCTAACCGGTGCAAGGGCCGATGAGTTTATAGGAAAATTATTTATAAAATAAAAACATAAATATGGCAATGTTATCAGTAAACTGGCCGTTTATCTGGCTGGTCACAGGAGTGGGATTCATCATGGTCTTTATCCTGCTTATTGTACTCATGTACATCATGAAGGGTTTTGGAGCTGTTGCAAATAGGATTTCCAGAAAAGTCGAGTCAAAGGCAGCTATTGTCCCAGACAATGAGACAGACGTCCAATCACAAACTTCAGAAGATGAGGAGATTCCTGTTGCTGCAATAGCAATGGCTTTGCATCTGTATTACAATTCAATTCATGATGAAGAGCCGACTAAGATTACCATCAAACGGATTGAAAGCCATGGCTCACCGTGGAACAGCAAGTCTTTTGGTATGAACAACCTACACAGATGACGTTTTTGCGGGTTGGCTAAACCCATATTGAATGATGCGGTGTGAATCAGTGATTTGCACCGCATTGCTTTTTGGTGCACGCCGTGTACCAATCGTCAAGGTAGGATTAATTATTTAATCGGACACACTAGTGGCCAAATAAATTTGGCCACTAGTGACGATAAATTGCAATTTAGTAAGCGTAAAACAATAAGTTGGTAAGAAAACCGAAAGATTTTGGAGTATATTTGCAGCATTCTCTGCGTGACGTGGTATGATTGATATTCATTTTGCACCGATACAGGGTTACACCGACAGCGTGTATCGCAAGGCTCACTGTGAACTGGCGGGAGGCGTCAGCATGTACTACACACCGTTCATTCGTCTGGAGCATGGCGAAGTGAGACGCAGGGATATCCGTGATATCTCATCGCAGAATAATGCCGGAGTGCCACTTGTGCCTCAGATTATTGCTGCCGATGTTTCGGAACTGAAGAAGCTGACAGATGTCATCAGAGATTGCGGCTACCAGCGCATTGACCTCAATATGGGATGCCCGCATCCGCCTCAGACGGGTCGCGGACGAGGGGCGGGGCTGCTTGTACGCCCGGATGCCGTGAAAGAGATGATGGCTGAGATTGCCCGCATTCAGGACATGAAATTCTCCGTGAAGATGCGGCTCGGTATGGATAATCCCGATGAATGGCGACAACTGACAGATATCCTGAATGGCACTCCGTTGGAGCATGTCACGCTCCATGCCAGAACCGCGCGGCAGATGTATCGCGGAACTCCGGATATGGAGTCGTTCGATGCATTTCTGCAGCAATGCCGTCATCAGGTAATCTACAACGGCGGTATCGCAACACTTGCAGACATCCGGAATCTGGAAGTGCGTTTCCCCTCATTGCCGGCAGTGATGATAGGCCAGGGACTGCTTGCGAATCCATGTCTGGCGATAGAATATCGCGAAGGCAGGCCGTTCACGCAGGCAGAATCCCAAAAGGCAGTTACGGCAATTCACGACCGGGTATTCAGATGTGCATCAGCCACTCTTCAAGGCGATGCTCAGATTCTGGTTCACATGCAGTCATTCTGGCGTCCGTTAGAGAACACCATTGACCGCAAATTGTGGAAAAAACTCGTCAAGACATCGTCCCTCGCCAGATATCGCGAACTGACTGCTCAGATTGGGGTTGCAGTCAAGCCATAACACTTCGTATAATGCGTAAAGGAGTCGGACCGTATGTTGAAAGAGAAGGAAGTCTGGATGCAAATATCAAGAACGAGGAATTCAATGACATTGCCGGGCTACTTGCAGCCAACCCGTCCATTGAAGTCATTGCTACAAACGGAGGAAAGGCCGAGAAGTCCTTCAGGAAATACATCCGCCGGAATCCTTCCGATGCATCAAGAGAAACGTGCTGAATAGCAGCGTTCTAACTGTTTGAAAGGTA
>CALDKD010000082.1 GCA_937898885.1 uncultured Bacteroidales bacterium
CAACTAGGGATTTATTTATGAGAAATGATTCTATATTGTATTTAGTATGTAGAATAAATGAATTGGATTGTGCTGAATGTACTAATTATGCAATATCAAAATTTTTAGAATTAGATAGTATAGGACAAAAGGTGTTTACTCCCATCATTATTGGTACGTTTGATAATTATACAGCTTTTTCTCAGTTTGTGCCTCAAAAAAATTTAGGATGCTATTATTCTGAGTCATTGCATCTTCCTGTTGAAGGGCGTCATAAACCATATTATTTTGTTATGGATTCGTCAATGAAAGTATATGATATTTTTGTACCAAATAGAAATTTTATACAACTAACCAAAACATATTTTGATCTAGTAACGGAAAAATGGACCAAGATACAATAATTCATGGTAAAATAGCTCAAAAATGGTATTGGCGTCAAGTTATTTCACTAACGCTAATTTGTTTTTTTTCAATATACTGTTTCATTGAAGTTGTTCTTGGTTTTTCACAATTATTTGGATTAACTCAATCAAAACATTTCTCACGTTGCATCACGGGGTCTTTTTCAAATCCAGGACCATATGGTGGATTTCTTTCGCTTTGCATAAGTATTTTAGCACCCTATGCATATCGAAATAATAGAACTTTTCCATGTCCTTTATTTACTAACATCATCATTCGGTTTTGTGTTGTAATTTGTATCTCAGCTGCAATATTACTTCCCGCAACGCTAAGTCGAGCTGCATTTATTGCTCTGTATTTCAATATTACAATTTTTATTTATAGACTCAAAAATAAGTGTTTTACAAGATTCACATCGAGAAGGTTTTGGCTATGGTCTATTCTTGTGTCTGCAATTGTTGTTGTAGTTTCATATTTATTCAAAAAGGAATCTGCAGACGGCCATTTATTTATAGCTCGAATATGTGTCATAACTATGTTGAATGATGGTTTGAAAGGGGCTGGTAGTTTTCATTTTGGTGGTGCGTATGGTGAAACTCAGCACGATTATTTCAAAAAATTAATTTTGGAAAATGGCACTGATGACTTAGATTGGAGTGCGATACCCGAACATATTCGTCTGATCGCCGGTTGTCCAGACAATGCTTTTAATGAATATCTGAATATTGGTGTGGAATATGGCTCCATAGCTATGATTATTTTTACAATAATAATTTTGATAGCAACAACTGTTTCCATCGTGCGAAATACAATATGGTGTTATGGTGTGATGACCTTTGCAATTATTGCCTTGTTCTCGTACCCGATGCATTTATGGCAGTTTCAAGTGCTTGTTCCTATATTATTGTTAGCTTGCATAATCGACTCAGGAAACTATTATGTAAATAAAAATATGATACTGCATAGACTATTTGAGAAGTCGATTGTGATAATAATTTTAATTGTCTCAATAAAAATGTCACTTTTGAAATACTCAGAATATAGGTTGGAAAAGGAGACGGAATCAGCATGGATTGAAACGGAACGCTTGTTTGAAATGGGGTGCTATGACTTAGTGGTAGAGAATTGTATGTCCCTATTTGATTACCTTCAACATGACAGCAAATTCTTATTTGATTATGGCTTATCTTTGAATATGACAGGTGACTATGAGAAAAGTGATTCCATTCTAAAACTTGGAGCTACATTAAGCAGCGACCCTATGTTTTGGAACGTTATGGGAGATAATAGTCTTAAGTTAGGGCATTATAGAAAATCAGAAGAATGTTACAAGCATGCGTTTTATATGGTTCCTAATCGTATATATCCGCTATCTCTTTTGGCAAAACTTTATCATAACGAAGGCGACACAATTCGTTTTATCAAAATGGCTGATATTGTGAATAATTTCATTCCAAAGATTGAGAATTCTAATACCTTATCGCTTCGTTCT
Organism: uncultured Bacteroidales bacterium; assembly: GCA_937898885.1. GTDB lineage: Bacteria > Bacteroidota > Bacteroidia > Bacteroidales > Bacteroidaceae > Colenecus. Next base: position 1,877 of record CALDKD010000082.1, read on the forward strand.
GAAATTATCAATATTAAAAATACCTATTATTCAGATACTTTACAGATTAATGTGAAAAATGATGAGAAATAGAAATGATGTTAATGGGCAAATAGATGAAATTCCCAGTATTGGTAGTTCTTTTGACTCCCATTCTTGTTTTACTGATAGTCATAGTTATATTAAATGTTCCAACTCAGTTCTTTCTCACGTTCTGAAAGTCCTTATGATACTATGTTCAACCATTATTTTAGCATGTGGCTTGCATTTTTTTTGCAGAATTTTTATCGCTGATCGTTTCTCCATTCCGACACAGTCCATGCAACCTACCCTTGTCCCAGGTGATTATGTGTGGGTGAATAAATTAATTATTGGTGCCAGATTATATAAGTCATTCGATTTTGAAAACCGTAATCTTAATTGTATTAGGATGCCTGGAATAAGAAACATTCAATTAGGTGATGTGATTTGTTTTAATTTTCCTTATGGTTATGATAATCTAGACAGAATTGAGTTCCGTATTAATAACGTCTATTGCAAACGCGTTCTTGGTACCCCAGGTGACCGTATTGGAGTAGTTGACGGCCATTACTGGAATGATCGTAATTTGAAGCCCATTGGCGTCCTACAAGAACAGGAGAGACTTCGTTGGGAGTATGACAGCGTATTTATATGGCATGGAAACTATTATGTATTTCCTTCAGCATATACAAATTGGACTATCAAAAACTGGGGGCCTCTTGTGGTCCCCCAAAAAGGACTTTCGATAGAATTGAATGACAGTACACGTGAATTATACCGAAAAGTAATAGAGTACGAAATGGGTAATTCGTTGTCTGACAAAATGGTCTCATACACTTTTCTTAATAATTGGTATTTTGCCGTCGGAGATAATGCTTCTTATTCTTATGATTCTCGTTATTGGGGATTCATTCCTGAAGAGTTCATTATTGGAATTGTAGGTGGTAGTAAGGTTCGCAATAATCCTTATAAGATTTATCCTTCAAATGCAATGCAATGAAAATGTACATCATTAAATTAACGCTCATAGTTGTTTGTGTTAACTGTCTAATAATGTTCTCATCATGTATGAACCGTTGCCCAGAATTGAGTATTGCCATCCGTAACAGTGAATGCGAATGCGGAAATACAGAATTATGTGATTCGGTTCATGCCAAGTTTCGGTTGCGTAACGTATCGGCCGATACTATAAGATTAATGCTTGTGCCAGAATGTGACTGCACGACTTTGAACGCTGATAGTCTGGTTCTTGCTCCTTACTCTCATGCTACAATCTGTGCGGATGCTAAATTGAACTACGTCGGCGAGTATGTCAAATATATCTTCGTGCAGAAAGAAGATTCTGAATTCTTCTTAACTTTGTCAATTCACGGAAACGCAATATCGACAGAATGAAACATTGCTTACCTATCAATGTCATGCTGACATGGCGGATTCTTTTATGGGTTGTCCTGCTGTTTCCTGCAGGTACACGTATTGTCAGCGCCCAGATTCATCTGGACATGGAGGATGTGGTGGCCCTTGCGCAGGACCACTCCATATCGGCCATGAACAACCGCAACATGTTTGTGGCCGCCTACTGGAACCACCGCTCGTACAGGGCCGAGCTGCTGCCATCACTGAACCTGAGTGCCGGTCTGGGCAACTTCAACCGTTCGCTGGAACTGTTGCAGGACTACAATACGGGTGCCAAGAGCTACCGTTCCACCTACAACATGAGCAATGACGCCACGCTTTACTTCAGCCAGAACATTCCCTGGACCGGCGGCACCGTGTCGCTGTCCACATCGCTCTCGCGTCTGGACCAGTACAGTCCCGCACGGCTTACCACCTATTACGCACAGCCGGTCTATCTCAGTTACGCCCAGTCGCTGTGGGGCTACAACCGCTTCAAGTGGAGCAAAAAGACCCAGCCCAAGGAGTACGAGGCCGCCAAGCGCGAATACATCGAGAACATGGAACTGGTGTGCCAAACAGCCGTCATGTACTTCTGGAACTACGCCAGCGCCATGGAGAACTACGAACGTGCCGTCAAGAGTTTCGATGACAGCAGACGCCTGTTTGCAGCTGCACAGACACGTTTCGATATGGGAACCATCACCCGCGACCAGCTCATGCAGGTCGAAGTGAGCATGCTGAACGATTCGCTCAGCCTTGGCACCGGTGCCGTGAACCTGCGCAGTTCCCTGAACCGCCTGTGCTCGTACATCGGCTGCCCCGAGGACACCGAACTGGAGCTTGACATCGATTATGACATTCCGGACATCACCCTGAGTTATGACGATGTACTGGACAAGGCCCTGACCAACTCGTCGTTCGTGCTCAACCAGGAGATAAGCTACATAGGTGCCGAACAGAGCATTGCCCAGGCCAAGGCGAACCGCGGTATCCAGGCGTCCGTCAACGCGCGTTTCGGTCTGTCCGGATCGGCCAACCGCATTGGTGACACCTTCGTGAGTCTTCAGGACCAGGAGGTGTTCGGAGTGTCGCTCAGCGTGCCCATCCTGGACTGGGGTCTTGCCCGCGGCCGTGTCCGCATGGCCGAGGCCCAGGCCGAGACCACGCGCAACCAGCTGGAGCAGTCCATGATCGATTTCCGTCAGGACCTTGAGACCCAGGTCCTGCAGTTCAACAACCAGCACGGCCAGTGCGAGATCTCGCGCCACGCCGCCGACCTGGCGCAGGAGAGCTATGACCTGGCACTGCAGAACTTCGGCAGCGGCAGCATGACCATGACGCAACTGGACCAGCTCAAGGAGAAGCGTGACAACGCCCTGAGCACCTATATGAGCAACGTCGCCGCCTACTGGAACCAGTACTTCGGCATCCGCCGCGCCACCCTGTACGACTACCTTACCGGCACCGACATCAGTGCCGAATTCGACGAACTGATAAACAAATGATCAAGATATGAGAACATACAGAATCCTGTCTCTGAGCCTGCTGGCCGCAGCCCTCGTCCTTACCGGCTGCAAGAGTAAGAAGTCGGAAGAGAAGACCGATGACACCGGGATGGCCCGCGGCGACTATAATGCTGAAACGAACTATGTGACTGTGGTGCCGCTGGAGCGAAGCACGTTCAACAAGCAGCTGGTGTGCAACGGCAAGCTTGAGGCCCAGGCCAAGGTCACGCTGCAGTTCCAGGCCCAGGGAACGATAGAGAATGTGTCTGTCCGTGACGGCCAGAAGGTGCAGAAGGGGCAGGTCCTTGCCAGCCTTGACAGGGAGCAGCCGCGCCGCCAGCTTGAGCAGGCCCGCCTGGCATACGACAAGGCCGAGATGAACCTTGCCGACCGTCTTCTTGACTACGGCTACTCCCTGCAGGACACCGCAAGGATTCCCGCCGACCAGAAAAGGGTGATATACATCAACACCGGCTTCCTTGATGCGCAGATGGCCCTTGAGAATGCCGAGCGCACCTACCGGCAGTGCGAGCTGAAGGCCCCGTTCAGCGGCAAGGTGGCCAGTGTCAAGGCCCAGGCCTACGAGTCCGCCGGCCAGCTGTGCACGCTCATCGATGACAGCCGCTATCTGGTACGCTTCTCGGTGCTCGAGACCGAATGCAGGTTCGTCAGCCCGGGCCAGCAGGTGCTGGTGTCACCGTTCGTCGATTCCGATGTCACCCTGAAGGGCACCATCCTCTCCATCAATCCCACCGTTGAGCAGAACGGCCAGATAGCCGTCACCGCCCGGATTCCCGGCAACGATGCCCTCATGGACGGCATGAACGTGCGCATCACCATCGAGAACGCCGTTCCCGACCAGCTGGTGGTGCCCAAGAGCGCGGTGGTCATCCGTGACAACATGGAGGTGCTGTTCCGCTACGTTGACGGAAGGAGCCTCTGGACCTACGTCAACGTGCTGATGTCCAACACCACCCATCATGTGGTCGAGGCCAACAGGGACCGCGGTGCAGACCTCAATGTAGGTGACCTCATCATCACCAGCGGTAACCTTAACCTTGGTGACGACGCACCTGTCCAGATAGCGGAATAGCCTATGTTCAAAGGACTGATAAGACGACCCATAGCGGTCATCATGGTGCTCGTCGCCGTCATGGTGCTGGGCATAGCCGCCATACGCAAGCTGCCGGTGTCGCTGGTGCCGGACATCGACATACCCCGCATCACCGTCCAGGTCACCAGCCCTGACCGCAGCGCACGCGAACTGAATGAGGTCATGATTGCGCCACTGCGCCAGCAGCTCGTGCAGGTGCCACACCTTACCGACATCACATGCACGGCCCGTGACGGCAGCGGTCTCATAGAGATGACCTTCGAGTACGGCAGTGACGCCGACTACATCTTCATTGACGTGAACGAACGCGTCGATCGTGCCATGAACGGCTGGCCACAGGAGGAGGAGCGGCCCATGATAGCCCGCGCCAGCGCCACTGACATACCGGCCTTCTTCATCAACGTGTCACTGGCAAAAGAGGGGAAGAGCTTCCTTGAGATGAGCGACTTCACCCGCCAGGTCATAGTGCGCCGTCTGGAGCAGCTGCCGCAGGTCGCCATGGTTGACATATCGGGCCAGGTGTTCCCCGAGCTGCTCATCATCCCCGACATGGAGAAGCTGCGTGCCTTAGGCATAGACGAGAGCCAGCTCAGCCGGGCCATCCAGGGCGCCAACGTGCGTCTGGGCAGCCTCTCGATACGTGACGGCGAATACCGCTTTGACGTGCGCTTCGAATCGACCGTCATGACCCGTGAGGACGTTGAGGACGTGTATCTGAAACTTCAGGACCGTGTCTATCAGATCAAGGACCTTGCACGGGTCGTGGAGCAGGAGCAGAAGGTCAAGGGCATGATAACGTCGCAGGGCCGCCGGTGCGTGACCCTGGCCGTCATCAAACGCTCCGATGCCCGCATGGCGGACCTCAGGAAGGGCATATCGGACCTGATGGACGCCTTCGGAAGGGACTATCCCGACATGCGCTTCGAGGTGACCCGCGACCAGACCGAGCTGTTGGACTACTCGATAGACAACATGGTCCGGAACCTGCTGTTCGGCGCCCTGTTCGCCTGCCTCATCATATTCTTCTTCATGCAGGATTTCCGCAGCCCCCTTCTGGTGGTCATCACCATACCGACAGCGCTCATCCTGTCGTTCCTGTTCTTCCATGTGCTGAAGATATCCATCAACATCATATCGCTGTCAGGACTGGTGCTGGGCCTCGGCATGATGGTTGATAACTCCATCATCACCATCGACAACATAACCCAGCGCTGGCAGAAGGGTGAGGCCCTGGCCGATGCTTGTGTCCTGGGTACGCAGGAGGTGTTCACCCCGATGCTCTCATCGGTCCTGACCACCTGTGCGATATTCATCCCGCTTATCTTCATGAGCGGCATTGCAGGTGCGCTGTTCTATGACGAGGCCATGGCAGTGACCATCACCCTGCTGTCAGCCCTCGTAGTGTCGGTGCTGGTCATTCCGGTGTTCTACTACCGGTTCTACAGGGAACAGCACTGCTTCACACCCAACCGTTTCATTGAGAAGATCAGCGTCGGAAACATGACTGTCGGCTACGAGCGGCTGCTGAAGTGGTTCTTCCGTCACCGTGGCGTCATGTGGGGCATCTTCGGTGCCGCATTGCTGCTCACAGGCATACTCTTCACGAACCTGGACAAGCAGAAGCTGCCCGCGCTCTCACACAGCGACACCCTTGTCAGCATTGAATGGAACCGGCGTGTTTCAGTGACAGAGAACAACAGCCGCTGCGAGCAGATCGTTGCCCAATTCCCGGATCTGGTCGAGCAGTACACCTGCATGACCGGTGCCCAGCAGTTCGCGCTGTCACACACAAAGGAGACGGGCATATCCGAGGCCATCATCTATCTGAAAGCCGGCAGCACGAAGGACATCGGGACCATCGAGGACAAGGTGGGCGGATTCATCCGCGCCACATGGCCCGATGCCACATACTCCTGCCAGGCCAGCGGCAACATCTTCGACATGCTGTTCTCCGGGAAGGAGGCCCCGCTGGTGGCACGCATCAGACGCAGCGACGGCTCCACCCCGGACCCGGAACAGCTCACAGGCCTTCTGTCGCAGATACGTGAGGCCCTGCCGGATGTCGAGATACAGCCCGTGGAATGGAACGAGTACATCGAGCTCATCACCGACCCCGAGCGTCTGGCGCTGTATGACGTCAGTTTCGGCCAGATACTGGGCTATCTGCAGAACTCCATGAACGACAATTCGGTCCTCCGCATATCCAGGGGTGACATGTCCATGCCGGTGGTCATAGGCATGGGTGAGAAGCAGGCCCGCGACCTTATCCAGGGCAGCTACATCGGGACCATGGGAGGACGCGTGCCGCTGGAGATACTGCTCAGGGAGACCCGCAACCGTGACTTCAAGTCCATCACATCGGGAGTGGACGGCGAATACTACCCGCTGGTGCTTGACGTGAAGGGCCGTGAGGCGCGCCAGGCCATGGAAACGATATCCGAAGTCGTCAAGGCCGATGACCGTTTCGACGTGAGCTACACCGGCTCGTACTTCACCAACCGCGACATGATACGCGAGCTGTGCATGGTGTTGCTCATCTCCATCCTGCTGCTGTTCTTCATCCTTGCCGCCCAGTTCGAGAGTCTGGTGCAGCCGCTCATCATCATGAGCGAGCTCATCATAGACATCTTTGCCGTGCTGGCCACGCTGTGGGTGTTTGGCGAGAGTGTCAACCTGATGTCCATGATAGGACTGGTGGTCATGTGCGGCATAGTCATCAACGACTCCATCCTGAAGGTCGATACCATCAACCGTCTGCGCGGGAAGGGCTGCGGCCTCAAACGCGCCATCATGGAGGCAGGCAGCCGCCGTCTCAAGGCCATCCTGATGACATCGCTCACCACCATCCTCGCCATAGCCCCGTTCCTGGTGCGCGGCGACATGGGCAGCGACCTGCAGTACCCCATGTCCCTGACACTTATTGCGGGCATGATAGCCGGTACGTTCGTCAGTGTGTTCTTTGTACCGATAGCGTATTACGTGATTTACAGGAAGACTGAGAGATGAGCACCGCACAGAAGGGAAAGAGCCATGCGTTCAGCATAATCCTCATCATGATAGTGCTCATGGTGGTGGGTGCCGCGTGCATCCCGCTGCTCACTGTCCAGTACCGTCCGGTTTCCAGGAACCGGAGCCTGACGGTCAGCTTCAGCTATGACGCGTCGGCCCGTGTGGTGGAGTCCGAGGTGACTTCCCTCATCGAGGGTGCCATGAACACCGTCACGGGTGTCAGCGGCATCAGCGCGCGTTCCGGACACGGCTGGGGCAACGTCAGCATGAGCTTCAAGGAGGGAACAGACATGGAGACCGTACGTTTCGAGGTCTCTACACGCCTGCGTCAGATACGTGACAAGCTGCCCGCCGGGGTGCATCCGTCAGTCAGCGGCTCAGCCGGCGGAGGCGGAGGCGGCACCACGACCATCCTGCAGTACACCATCAACGCCGACATGCCGGCATCGGAGATAGTCCGCTATGCCGAGGAGCATCTGGTGACCCCGCTGTCACGCATCGAAGGTGTCGATGAGGTTGGCACATCGGGCGCCATGCCCTTCGAGTGGGTGCTGACGTTTGACCCGAACTCGCTCAGGGCCGTGGGTCTGACACCCGGTGACCTTAGCTCGGCGCTGAACGGCCATTTCCAGAACAGCATTGTCGGCACTCAGGTCGTGGATAACAGCCTGATGCTGGTGCGCATGAAGTCACAGGACCTGCAGGGCGAGCTGGAGAACATCCCCATTCGCAAGGTCGGTGACCGCCTGTACCGTATGGGTGACTTTGCCACTGTACGGTATCAGGAGCAGACACCGGACTCGTACAATAGGATCAACGGTCTCAACACCATAGACCTGTACGTGCAGGCCCAGGACGGCATCAACACCCTGACCGTCACCGATGCCGTCAAGAAGCGCATGAGCGAGCTGGAGCGGTCGTTCCCTGAGGACTTTGCCATGCGGCTTGCCTATGACGCATCGGAGAACCTGAACAATGAGATACAGAAGATCTTTTTTCGTGCCGTTATGGCTCTGGCCATACTGCTGCTGTTCGTCCTGGCCGTCAGCCGCAGCCTGCGCTACCTGCTGGTCATTGGGCTGACCATCACGGCCAACCTTCTGAGCGCCTTCATCTTCTATGTCCTGTTCGGGATAGACATAGAGCTGTACTCCATGGCGGGCATAACGGTGTCCTTAGGCATCATCATCGATACGGCCATCGTGATAGCCGATCACTACACCTATTACGGCAACCGGGGGGTGATGACATCCATAGCCGGCGCGCTGCTGACAACCATTGCCGCGCTGCTCATAGTGTTCTTCCTGCCTGAGCAGTCCCGCGAGAACCTGACGGACTTCATCTGGGTCATTGTCATCAACCTGACCCTGTCAATGGTGATAGCCTTCCTGTTCGTGCCGGCCCTGCTCGAGAAGATGCCTCTGAAGAGCAGGGGCGTGGTCAAGAACAGCACGCGCCGTCTGCGCCGTCTGGTCCGATGGACGGACCGCTACACAGGTCTCTGTGCCTGGGGCAGCCGTCACCGCTGGGTGTTCATCGTGGCCATAGTATGGCTTTTCGGCATACCCCTGCATCTGCTGCCAGCATCGGTCCATCACAAAAATGTCGAGGACTACGAAGAGCGGGACAAGGGAGGCCTGGTAGGCCTGTACAACATGACTGTCGGCGGCAAGTGGTACCAGAGACACAAGGCCTGGTTCGAGTATCCGCTTGGCGGCGCTCTGAACCTGTACAGCAGGCACGGCTCGGGCGGTTTCAACATGGGCGGCCGTGACGAGGAGCAGCGTGAGGTGGTCCTGAACGTATATGCCGGCATGGCCGAGGGGCTGAACGTGCAGCAGCTCAACGATGTGGTAAGCGAGATGGAGAACTGGCTGCAGCAGTTCGATGAGATAAGCATGTTCCGTACCTCGCTGAGCGGCACGTCGGGCACCATTGAGATACATTTCAAGGACGAGTACCAGCGCACGCGTTTCCCGTATGAGCTCAAGCAGCAGCTCTGGTCCAAGGCCATACGCTACGGCGGCGCCACCTGGAACATACCCGCGCTTGACGAGAACGACCTGTACCTGTCCAACAGCGTCTATCGCACGTCCTGGTCACACAGCATAGACCTGTACGGCTACAACTATGACCTGTTGTACCGCTATGCCGGGGATATGATTGACTCGCTCAAGGCAAACCGCCGCGTGCCCGATGCGGGCTTCTCGGCCGGATACAATTCATACGTGGCCAATGAGTTCTGCCTGGACTATGACAGGGAGAAGATAGCGCGGACAGGCATCAACGTGAACCGCTATTTCTCATACCTGGGCGAGCAGCTGTACGACGGCCGTATAGGACAGGTGTTTGACGGTGACAGGATGGTGCCGGTGCGTCTGCGCTCCAGTGAGACTGACTACTTCGACCTGTGGCACATAAGAAACGACATGGTCAGCATTGACAGCGTGAAGACCAGGCTGAATGATGTCGGGTCGGTGACCAAACGCCGTACCGGCCTTGACATCAGCCGCAGCAACCAGGAATATGTCATTACCGTGGGTTATGAGTTCATCGGCTCGTACGACCTGCAGTCCAAGATGTCCTCCGCCCTGATTGACCGCTTCAATGAGATTCTGCCCATGGGCTTCAGGGCCGGGGACAGCGGCTATTCCTACTGGTGGAGCGAGCAGAAGCAGAAGACCGTGCTCATATTCGTGGTCATACTGGTAATCTTCATGATATGCGCATGCATATTTGAATCTCTGCTGCATCCGCTTGCCATCATCAGTCTGATTCCGGTCAGCTTCATTGGCATGTTTGTGGCGTTCACCATCTTCAAGATATCCTTCAGCCAGGGCGCCTTCGCGGCAATGATCATGCTGTGCGGCATCACTGTGAACGCCGGCATCTACCTGACATCTGAATACCGGACCATCTGCAGCGCCACCGGCCGTACGGGCCTGAAGAACTACGTGAAGGCCTTCAACCGCAAGATAGTACCCACCATGCTGACCATCCTGAGCACCGTGCTCGGCCTTATTCCTTTCCTTTTTGACGGCCGCCGTGACATGTTCTGGTTCAGCTTCGCCATTGGCGTGATGAGCGGCATGCTGTTCTCGGTCATTGCCATCGTGCTGGTCATGCCGGTGTTCTTCCCGATGGACGGACGCAGGAGAAGGAAAGGAGAATCTGTCGTCAAAATTTAAAGTTAGAATATTATGGGATTATTTAAGAAATACGATGAGAGTGAACTGATAGGGGAGTTCGGCGCATTGTTCGATTCATTCACACATTCCGAACTGTATGCGCAGACCGTTGTAGACCTTCTCAGTACGGACAGAAAAACCGAGCTTGATATTGAGTCAATCTGTAAGGTGCTTTTTGAGGACTTCGAAAAGTACCGGAACTTTTTGCGTGCCAAATACGGCATCATCGATTATGAAACCGACATGCTCATTCTGATTCTGTCCGGTTTCTGGAAGGAGCACATACCCACACTGCTGGTACTGACACAAGCTGAGGCCGGCAAGGTAAGAGCCGCCCTGCGCAGGAAACTGCCGTTCGGCTTGTACTGGAGGGTCTTTGTGGTGGACCATGCGCGTTACTGAATAAGGCATTGCAGTTAAATCATTTACCTCAATTTTCAACTATGTTTTCATTCAATGACAGTTGTTGATGCGCAATCATACGTACAAATGACGTTTTTTCGGATTACAGCATCCAGGATATGTGTTACCACATGATAAATTACGTCATAATCGGCTGAAAAGACAAAAATAAGTGTAACTTTACAAAACAGGAAAGGCTAGATGCAATGGCATTGTCACCGTACCGCCTAAAACAAATCTTAATCAATACATAGAAATGATGAATATACAATTAATTAATAATCCAAATGACTTTAAAGTTGCAAGAGTAATATCTATTTGTGACCCTACTATTAACAAGTATGCAAAAATTTGTTACATGCGTCCACTAACACCCAATTACAACAAGGATACTATTGATGAATTTGACATGAGTATAATAAGTTGGCTCAATTCCCTAAATCTACAAAATGTTGATTTTTCAATCCATGAGAATATTATCTTTGATTATCAAATGCCTCAGTTGGAAAAAATCTTTAATGGTGGAAGACCATCGTCCCAACTAATAATTACAGCCCATGGCGATTATTCCATAGAAGATATTATGGCAAAAGGTAGTATTGAAGCACGACAGTTGACACTCAATGTTTACTGGAATACCCTTGCCAGTGATGTGCCTTTTTTGGGCGGAGTCGTGACATTTGAAAAGACGAAGGAAAAATATTATTTTGATACTTTTGCGACGGTGACAAGCCTATAAATCATTCAAATAAGAGACATTATGATATGCAAAAGTAGTTTTTTCTAAGTTAATTCATGGTATATAATACATATCATGTGTGTCCGGTAAAAATTCCGGAACAAATTTAAATAGTTAAACAATCAAATAAACTCGGTCCGGTAGACCAACGCGTTCATTGACATTATCGGAGTTAGATTTGCAAGAAGGTCTTTTAGAAGCGTCGCGCCTACCACTATACTTTCGAGCTAGGTAGCTGAAGTCGTTACGGTCAAGGAAGACTAAAAGCTGAGAGAACACTTTTTTCCGTTATTCATGTGCCATACAATATAGTTTGGCAAAGATAGTTCCCAATCGGTTGACTCGGAAAAGTCTTGTAACTACCTAACTTTAAATAATTTCAAAGAGCGTTTATGAATTTTTACCGGACACTAATGTATATGAGACGTAAATCTGACAAACCAAACAATTTCCATTTTATTGCTAATAGAAAACTGAATAAGCAATTGGGTGAATATAATGCTCTTGTCCAATTCCAAGAACTTGCAGTACTTGATTTACTAAAGGATGCGAAACAATCAGGAAAGAGCATTGATATTTACGTAACTGATTTATCTAAGGATTATGGTATTCATTTAAGAAATTTACCATTCGATGATTATCAGAATCAGTTGCACTTATCATATTTGGTATACCCATATTCTTGTTTTGATTCATTTCTAGATAAATTCCGAAAAGAAGTGAAATGCTTTCTTCCAGCAGGTTTTGACTGGGAATCTGAGAGGGGACAGTCAATTTTAGAGAAAACAGTGTGCTCGTTCAAAAAAAATGGGATTGATTTAAACATTCCTGAACATTATATCAATGTTTTCAATTATTATCGAATTGCAAGAAATATACTTTCACATAATGGCACGGAAAGGGAACTTCAAAAGTATTATGATAAAATTAATAGGGAAGAAATTTTAAAGATGCTTCCTGGTTGGCCAAACGCGTTGAAGGAATTCAATGTTTTTGAATTAGATGATATGGTTGCCTTTTCTACAATTGTAAAGAGAATTGCAGATCATATTCCCCATGAATTGTTTTCACATATTGATTGGTCAATATTATCTGCATATTCAGAAGAATGGCGTAGTTTTATGAAGAAACTTCATGCAAAGTTTGATAAAATTCAGACACTAAGAGGATATATCAAGCAAACTTATGGTGTCGTTCTATCAGATGACCAACTCAATCAGGCTTATGAAAATTTATTGAGGACTTATGAAGGTGCATAGTGGTGTGAAAGGGAAAGTTTTTTCTAATAAATATTTCAATGGAGATAAAACGCCATAAAATAATTATTATACTTGATTTTTTTGGTATCTTTGCACATGGGAGGTTTTTTGTCCCTAAAAATAGTATTATGGCGCTTCAAATTTCTCCATATAAGGTTTATAACAGAACCTTTTTAAGTTCAGTAAGATGGCTTTTGGGTTATACTACTGAAGAAGAAAACTTTGTCGAGCGATTCATAACTGAGATGGAGGGTTTGTCATTCTCGGTATTTGGTAAAGAAGCTAAGGCGGTAATGATGAAGAAACATGGCATAACCGTTTTAGCTAATGCGGAAGTTCTTTTTGTCAATTGCTCAGCGGATGTTTATAAAGGCTTTGAAACATTAAGGCCTGAAATTCAGTCTATCCTTGCTGTTTTGGAAAGGCTAGGTGTGCAAGAAATAAAGACTATAAATTGTGTGAAAGAGAATCTATTTAAGGTTGATAGAGAGAAAATTAAAAGCCTTTCGGAGTCTCAGTTCGCTAGTATTCTTTTTAAGGAAAATCTTGCTTCGCAGCCATATTATGTGGATTCTCGTGATGGTATTCACGCAATTGTAACGCGTAATTTCTCCGATTCAGTGACCGAGGCTTCAATGCAAATGCTAGTTACTGTATCATGGGGTACAGAGTTACCCTTGTCGGCTGCTACTGATAAATTAATGGAGATAGACAAAGTTTCATACGATGCATGGGTTATGACTATATCAGAAGGTGTGAAACAAGTTATGGAAAGATAGTATTATGGAAGACTTGCTGTTTGCATTAAAAGAGCCGATTCCAGAACAACAAGAAGAGGGCGTTCTGGAAAGTTTTCTTCGTAATGCTAGGAGGATTCTCTGCTCGGGATTAGTGGCAACAACTTTACTCGCGTCAGTGGCTACTCTTTCTGTTGATTATTTGGAGCCCTTTAGTGGTTCACTTACAGAATTGGTGTTGGAAACAGAATCTATGGATAAGCAACATGTGAATATTATGACGGAACGTTTGAAGAGCTTTTTGGCATTAGAAGCGGGCTGGAATAATGAAGAGGCATTCAGGCCGATAAATACTGATGTGGTTGCTTTCGTGGATAGAGTTCTTCATGGTTCTGAAGCTTCAGAATGGCAAAATTGGCTTGTGTTTCCAGAACAAACTGGATCTGTGTTATTAGACTACGAGGCTGATTGTTGTCATGCTAGTATTAGTGTGGGAATTGATGGATTTTCTTACATGGCATATGGCCCTGGCTTTTATGATACAGCAGACCGGGAAAACTTGTCAGATAGCGAGCTGTTGGCGTTTGTGCGTAAGGTGAGACAGTATGGACGAAGCTAAAAGTTTGATACCTGATTCTGTTGCGAATGAAGAGTTGATAGATAGGATACTCTATGAGCCCTCTTTCTTTTGTGAAGGGCGGCTAGCGCCATCAGCTTTTGCTTTAACTCAGAAAGGAGAGACTTACATATCTGTTTTTAGGAATTGTTATTATTGTGCTAAAGATATTAAGTTCCCAAAACCTAGGTCTAAAGGTGATACCGTCGCAGGAATTGCGCAGTTGGTAACAGGTGAAGTTAGAGCAATTTCTTCACCCAACCCTTCAGTGAAGTTGTCTATGGATGTACATGCAAGGCCTGCGACATTCCCTTTTCATGCTGGGGTTTTTACAACAATCAACGGGGTGGTTGTTAATAATGGTAATGCTCATACGATTCCTTTGAATTTGTACGTTCAAAAAGAATTAGTGCGCCTTTCTAGGGTTGTATCTATGTCAGAAATTTACCCTACTGCGAATGATGAGGCGAAAGATTTGATATGAATTTTTGAGTTTGCTATTTTGACTTTGTAAAAAAGATATCAAACTGGCCATTTCCCCATTTTGGGGAAGGTAGCCCGAAATTTTCAAATAACTGCCGCAGTTCCATTTAAAATATGTAATTGATGAATGCAATATCAATTAAAAAACATCAATGTAAGGTAATCACACGATGAACTACGTATTGGAAATATCATAATCTCGTTTCCAAGTTAGTAAACTTGATTTCAAGTTGAGACAAGTTTGATCACTCTTCGTTTCAGAGCATCGCCACCCAGTTTGCCTGGTTCAAAATTCCATAGTTGCCTGTTCATTTCCGCCGATTGAAAATGGAATCAGGAGTGCAGTGATTTCGGTAACAAGAGAACGGATGATAATGCAATTATCTTTCCAAGGTGGAGAACGGTGGAATTTACAAATTCATAATGATACGAGAATCATCCACATTACTAAAACTATTACCGCTGCCACAACCCCGATCCAGAAGAACAGCGTGCAGACCCAGAGCCAGAAGCCGGTCAGGTACAGGGCGTTGTCGTGCTCCAGTATTCTGCGGATTTCCTCACGCTGCTTTTCATGAAACTTATGTACCTGCCGCATTGACTCGCTGTCAACCGCAACCTTGACGCTCAGGTCTTTCCTTGCGCTCTCCACCTCAGCGTGCACGCACTGCTTCAGACTGTCCAGCTCCTTCCTGAATGATTCGCGCGCCTGCTGCGTCAGCCTTCGTTCATTGACACAGCTGTCAAGCGTCTTTGTCAGCAGTTCGAGCAGCTCATTCAGCTCGACAACCACAGCCGACAGTTTCTCTGCCGCGGAATTGCAGTCATCCTCGTTTCTGGCCTGTGTGACCATGTCGCTCAGTGACGGGGCACCATACGGCTCCTTCCTTCTTGTTCCATCCATATCCTACATGATTTAAGGGTTATCATCTATGGTACCCGCGAGCGCGTGTGTGCATGCGCATGGCCTGCAGCAGGCAGCGGCGGGCAAACTTCTCGTCCTCCTCATTCTTGTCACGTCCCCAGTCCGATGACACGCTGCCGCCTCCGCCGCATGAGTCGGACATTGACGTTGCCGCATCAAGATAACTGCAGAACAAAAGGACAGCTGTGCGTGCTATGTCATCGGGCGTTGACCAGAGTGACTTCTCGGGTACCTGCGCCTCACCGAAGATGATGTCCTTCACTTTTGTCGGGATACGGCATTCGTATCTGTGCCCGTCCACGTCGATGTCGAGCCGGAACAACGGTGCAGGTGTTTCTGGCGCCAGAACTGGCTTCAGTTGGGGTTTTGGTTCTGCAACTGACGTTCCAGCCGGTTTCGCCATCGGCTTCCTTGCGTCCAGGGCCTTGTGGATGCCATCCCATGTCCTCTCCAGCTTGGATGCCGTGAGATTCCTTCCACATCCCAGATCCGATGCCTTGATGACGGTCGCACCCATGCCAACGGTGTAGCCGCACAGCTCTCCGCCTCTGTCCCTGCGCAGATTGACTTCATACCCCTTCTTCCTTAGAGCGTCAAAATACTCCTCTGCGTTGAACCGGTGCATGTTTCTTAGAATCAAAAGGCAGTCATCGGATATCTGCTGCCTGCGGTCCTCGCGTATCTGCTCCGGCTGTTCCCATCCGTGACGGCGGTTGATGATTTCCGCAGCCTTCATGCAGCGCACATGTATCTGATGCAGGTCATTGGTGCGGCCGTCCATGTCCAGACGGCATGCGTCCAGATGAAGGTGCAGGACGCCCGAACTGCTGTCACGGTGAAGAGCGCTCACGCTCATGCTGTTCCCGAAATTCGTGGCCTTGCATTTTCCGCATCCGGGTATGCGGCTTATGTCAGCCGCATCGATCTCATGGATGACCTCCTTTGCCAGTGCGGCGAAGTCCCGGCTGGTCCAGCCGCGGCACTCGTCGGGCGAGGGTGAGATTACAAACGTGACCATGAAGTGCTGCATGGGTCTTCCGTGGGTATGTTCTCCCCTATGCTGCAGGCAGTGCAGCCTCATGCGGTTCCAGATGGCCTCCGCTGTCAGCCCTTCGGGCAGATGGTCCTTTGTTATCACCTCGGCCCGTTCCTTCTCCATGGCATAGCGTATGGCGTTGCCACCGTATGACGATGCCTTTACCAGTATTATCATAGTTGTCAGTCCCTTTAATAGTTATTGCATTACCCTGTTGAGAAAATCGCCCAGCGCCCTGACAATCCTGTCAACGGCCTCAAGCCACTGTCTCAAGAACTCCGGATTGCCGAACAGCAACCGTTTGATCCTGTCCGGTACACCGTTCAGGGCGTTCGTCACATTGATAAGGTCGGCGCGCAGGTCGGACAGACCGGCTATCAGCTCGCATTCCCGCTCTGTCAGCCGCCTGTACAGCCTGGCCCCCAGTATGGCCTTGCGCCCCATGGCGCTGACGCTTTTGCCCTTCTTCGCGGCCTTCCGTGTTATGTCCTCATATTCCTGCTCCGTGACACGTATCTGTATTATCCTGGTACGTGCCGGCTTGGGTTCGGTCTTTTTCTTTTTATGTGCCATAATTGTTGGTTTATTTTGATTGAATAAAGGGATAAAAAAGGACTGCGAGCCTGCGAGCGGTACTGCCGGATGCGCACAAGTTCACGTCGGGCATCCCGCTTTTGTCATACAAAAGCATTTCTCGAAAACGCTTTGGAGAATCGTCGGGTAATTCTTGCTTACGTTACAGACATCGCAGTCCTGGTTAAATAAGCCGCAAGATGAGTCACTTTCAGAAATCTTCCGTGGCACTGTCCGTCGCGGGAGGTACCGGTTTCCTGTAGTAAGGATTCCAGCAGAATTTCCCGTTGATATGCCAACCTGAGAGTGCTTTCATACTGTACACGCAGATCTGACCAGTCTTGGCCGATGAGAAAATGCCCAACTCTTCCATCCGTTTCAGGATCTTGTGCACGGTCTTGCGTTCAAGCTTCCAGAGATGCGACAGTTTAACATCGGATATGGTGAACTGACCCTTGGTGAGAGTGATGTCCTTGTGTTCGGATATCCTGACCTTCGTATCTTCATGGACAGTCATTTCAGCCAGCGTCATGAAACACTCCATGCGGTCAATGCCATACTTCCGGCTTCTGAGGAATATCTCCTGTTCGGGAGAAAATATGTAACAGCGATAGATTCTCTTTTCCATAATAATCAAGTTTTGAAAGTTACCCGTTGGTTTTTACTGTTCCCGCTTCCTTGGCAAGTGCCAGGGCAAGATCCGCATCGACCACAATCTTGCGTCCGATCTGAGAGATGGCGGCATCTATGACACCGCTCTTCTTGATGCGGTTGGCAGTCGGAATGCTGCATCCGAAGACCTTTGCCAGACCTTCAATGCCGTATTCGTAATGTTTCTCGGGTTCGGGTGGGGAGGAAACTTTCGCGTCCGCCTTTCCTGTTCTGTCCAGAAGTATGGTCAGTTCCTGCCCCGTCATCATGCAGACGGGCTTCTCGAGCAGCTGCTCGATGGTTGTTACCTTTATCATAAATGTAAGTGCTCTGTGGTCCGTCAGTTGTACTTCCTGACATTCCGGTTAAACTGTTTCTGAGGTTCATGAACCGTCAATGAAATCCGGCTTTTCCGAATCCGACTGCAGAGGTACTCCGTTTTAATGAGCGCAGAAAGCATGTGCCCGTACTGATAAAATGCCGGCTATTTTATCCGTACGGTTTCTATACGTTTTTTCACAGATAAAAGAATATTTCACATATCAATGTCGGCTATTTCGGCAGAAGTTCAATTCGTAGAGTCTTTGATATGCGTTGAAACTGATGAAAAAGAGGTGATATGGTGTGGTTTTAAGTGCAGTTTCATGGACTTTTCAAATGGGTTTTGTTTTCCCATTGTTTTCCCGACAAAAGAAAAAAGCACTCACGTTTGTGCGTAAGTGCTTGATTTTCAGTGTGGGCCATCTAGGGCTTGAACCTAGGACCTCCAGATTATGAGTCTGTTGCTCTAACCAACTGAGCTAAAAGCCCTTCAAGATGTATTATCCTTGCGGAAACTCATCTATCGGCCGCGAAGTTACATCTTTTATAGCAACGTTCCAAACCTTTTAGGCAAAAACATCCATCAAATTCAAAAAGTCATCGTATTCTGTAATAGAGAAGAATTGGATTATAGTCATTCTGGGCGTCCAGGGCACTCATTATCTCCTTGGACAGATCATCAGGTGCGGTATCAGGATCTGCTCTCATATCTGACGGACCGTTTATTATGGCGAAATATCCCCCGTCACCGGTAACGCCATCTGCCTCAATGCAGAAATTCAGGCCTGGAATGCTCAAATCCGTAACGTGGGTGACTACACTGTCAGACTTGCAATACAACTGTATCTTGGTATCACTTCCATCTTCCGGATTATAGTTGGTGTACCAGAAGCTGAATCCGTCGTCGCCTACAATCGGGAACAGGACATTTGCTGAGTAATGCTCTCCCATCTCAAACAGTTTATACTCCAGCTTGTCGGCCATGTTATCACTTGTCCGTTTACGCGACATTGTCTCCGGAATACCATCGCTGAAACGAAAACGGAACACCTCATTGAAAGTTCCGTCAGCCTCCATTCTCCCGAGCCGGCTCACATTGCCCGTAATACCTACGGCGGCCTTACATTGCAGACGGTCTGTCACCGACATACGGACTTCCGATTCCTCTGCTGAGATTGGCAAGATACTCTCGGCACGGCCAGTTGGTATATTAACTCTTGCAATATCGCGACTGCTCTCATCTACCGTACGGAACATTATCAAAGATGAGTCATTCAACACGTTGAAAGTACCGGAGAAAAACCAGTCAGTAGGAATGCTGCCCACGAAGCGCATGGAAGGCACATCGTACTTCAGTATGCATTGTTTGTTGGTGGGAGCCACATAAAGCGAATGAGTCTCAGGATGATATGCCCATCGGTACAGCACATCGTATTCCCCCGGTCCACGTCCTTTTGCCGAGAGCCTTGATACGAATTTATGCTGTCTGAAATACCACATCTGCTCCATACGCTCATCGGTTATGAACAATTCATCACCATATACACGCGCCTGGGCGGCATCAATTGGCTCATCGCTGGACAGAGGCACTATCCGAATATCGGTGGCTATCTCCTCAAACGGAACAGAGACGGCATCATATCCGCTTATCTCAAATACGTCATCGTGTGTCTCGCTTTTACAAGACAGCATCAAGGAAAGCAGGAAAAGCAAAAGGATTCTTGAACTTATTCTCATAATAATCATTTAAGATAGTACGGGCCACACAAGTGGCCCATACCTTGACTTTAATCGGAGCGGTCAGTTAAAATTTCTGGAACAGCTTCTCAATGTCACCAAGAAGATTCCTCAGACTCATGTTCTCAAGCATTTCCCTTATTATGCGCATCCAGTTAATCTTACCGTTTGCCAGCCTTTCTGGATTGATAAGACAAGAGCTGTCAATTTCCTGGATGCAATAGTTCATTGCTTTTCCCTTTTCATTCAACGCATTTGTCTTATTATTGTAAATAACGGCTCCGTTACCCAGATCAAGAACGTCAGGATCCACAACCTCTGCCGCACTGAGAGCCTCCACATTCGCCGCAAGAAGCGGATTCTCACTCTTCAATGACTCTTTCTCTAATGCGGTGTATGTAACGGTCATCATAGCCGATACCAGAAAAGCCACCGCAGGAATGATTTTTTTCATACGTGTTTAGTTTTAATTGTTTTTTCACCTGACCGTATGCCGATGGACGGCGGCATCCGGCTGTACTTACCTTTTAGGAAGCGTCCATTCCTCCGTGTCTCTCATTTCATAGACCTGTCGCACAAATCATGATTTATCTGTCACACAACCTGCAGAGTATATGACGGCGGCAAAGTTAGTGGCCGGATATGAGTTTATCAACGTTTTTTTGTTGATTATTTCGTCACAATGGTCTATTTCCTGTTGAATTGGTCACATATTAACGAAGGTTGCACTAATTTTGCACACGAATCAAGATGGAGAGAAATTACAACAATCTGTACGCGGTGACGGTGGGCTTTTTTGACGGAGTTCACGCAGGTCATCGTTACCTGGTGGATGAGCTGAAGGGAATAGCCGCTGAGAGGGGACTCAAGTCACGGATCGTCACTTTCACAGAGCATCCAAGACAGGTTATCCAATCAGACTACAAACCGCTATTGCTCTCCTCTCCGGAGGATAAGCTCAGGATGCTTGACAACACAGGCGTTGACCTTTGCACGGCCCTTCATTTTGACATTCAGATGGCCATGATGGATGCAGAGACATTTATGCGCGAGGTTCTGTATGAGCGTCTCGGCGCCAGATGCCTGCTTATGGGACACGACCACAGATTCGGGCACGACAATATCCCGGATTTCAATATATACCGGAGAATCGGTGAGAGCATAGGCATTGAGGTTATCCAGGCAAATGCCTTTATCTGGAATGGCAGACCGGTAAGCAGCTCCCGAATCCGCACCTGCCTGAGCTCAGGAGAAGTGGCAGACGCCACAAAAATGCTCGGATACTATTATACATTAAAAGGAACAGTGGTACACGGGCTGAAGAATGGAAGAAAAATGGGATTTCCCACAGCCAACCTTGGACCGTACTGCGAGTTGATGCAGATACCCGCCAACGGTGTCTATGCGGCATTGGCATCCGTACAAGGAGAGACTTTCAAATCAATGCTGAATATTGGCTACCGCCCTACCTTGAACAGTGATGTCAACACCCGCACAATTGAGGCGCACCTGCTGGACTTCAACCGCGATATCTATGGCGAGGAGCTTTCACTGAGCATCGTTGACTACCTCAGACCTGAGCGCAGATTTGACAGTCTTCAGGCTTTGTCGGCCCAACTTGCCAAAGACCGCGATACTATACCCCAAATTCTTTCAAGACAATTATGAAAAAGACAATCACAGCAGTAATCCTGTTTATTGCCACACAGTTTATAGGCACGGCGATAGCCGCATTAATACTGATTATTCCACGATTATCTGAATTGCAGGCGGAAGACGGCATGGGATTCTGGCAAATGATGGATGAAAATATGATACCGATAACAGTCATCGGACTTCTGCTAAGCTATATTATGCTCACTGCCATTTTCCTCTCGATGAGGTATTTCAAGCCGGCCGACCTGATAAAACGTGTACCGGAGAATATTTTCTGGATCTCAATACCCCTTATTATAGTGGCAATGTATGCTATGAATATGCTGAACAGCGCATTTCATCTGCCAAACATTAATGAGGAGGCATTCACTAAGATAGCTGATTCCACCGCGGGTTTTCTGACCATCGCTCTTTTCGGTCCCATTATGGAGGAGATAGTATTCCGCCGCATCATAATTGATGACTGCGTCAGGCGTACAGGAAAGAAGTGGGCCGCCATCCTTATCTCAGCCGCTCTGTTCGGGCTGATACATATGAACCCGGCCCAGATGCTGTTCGCTTTTCTGATTGGTCTGCTGTTCGGATGGGTGTACGTTCGCTCAGGAAGTATGCTGCCTGGTATAATCGGACATATCATCAACAACACCGTGGCCGTATTGGGAATGCGCTACTTTGCCGATAATGAGTTCATATCGGGCGACATGGATTTCACCGATTCAGCTCATCTGGCAATATTCAATGTCTGTCTGATAGCGGCTGTGCTGCTGGCCGTCAAATTTGACCAAGAGTGTCGCAGGCAGGAGAAAGCGTCACAGAGCGATAGTGGTACCCTCGAGGGTATCGAGTGACGAGGCTGATGTTATCAGCACCGACGATACTCCGGCGTTGAGCGCATTGAATGCGTTCTGTATCTTCGGAATCATTCCACCGCTTATTGTTCCGTCATCTACGAGACGAGGAAAATCGTAATAGGAGATATAAGGAATTACGCTTGTATCATCATCCGGACGGAGCAGTACTCCCGGTTTCTCAAAGCAATAGACCAAAGTCACCTTGAAAAAGCCGGAAAGGGCCTTGGCTGCCTCGGCAGCTATCGTATCGGCATTGGTATTGAGCATCAAACCGTTCCCGTCGTGAGTCAGTGGAACCAGTACCGGGACAATGTTCTGCTCAAGCAGATTTGCCAGAAATGGTGCATTCACAGCCGTGACATCGCCCACATAGCCATAATCGATATCCTTGACCGGTCTCTTTACGGCAGTCATCACATTGCAGTCGGCACCGGTCAGCCCAATAGCATTCACGCCCTTTGCCTGAAGTCCGGCAACAATGTTCTTGTTGACAAGACCGCCATAGACCATCGTCACCACCTTCAGAGTCTCCGCATCGGTTATCCTACGTCCGTCAACCATCTTGCTCTCAATGCCAAGCCTGGCCGAGAGCGCAGTGGCAGAGCGTCCGCCACCGTGTACAAGGACCTTATATCCGGGAATTGTCCTGAAATCATTCAGAAGCTTTTCCAATGTATCAGGCTGCTCAACAATAGCTCCGCCTACCTTTACAATAATAAGAGACTGTCTCATATATCAAAAATCACAAATTCAACAAATTTCTTACTCCCTGCACAGACTCCGCCACTTGCTCCACGCTCTCAAGCCTTTCGCCGGAATACCTGTATTCAGCCTCGGAGTATGATACATTACGGCGCTCCAGTTCCTCTGTGATGAACTGCATAAGCTGCTCATCGTTCTTGCCGGCTATCAGAGGGCGTGTCGCGCTGGCTACGCGCAGCCTTCGGAACAAGACAGGAACTGGTGTATCAAGCCACACAGTCTTACCCTGCGCCTTCATATACTCCATATTACCGTAATACAATGGTGTGGAGCCGCCGCACGATATCACAATATCCTCAAACTCACCGACCTCGCGCAGCAGGCGGGCCTCAATTTTCCGGAACTCGTCCTGGCCCAGCTCGCTGAAGATGCGGGAAACGCTCCTCATATACCGTTGCTCTATGTACTGGTCAAGGTCGCAGAAAGACACCCCCATATCTAAAGCAAGAGCACGGCCAAGAGTAGTCTTGCCCGTACCCATAAATCCCAATAAAAAAATCCTTGTCACTTTTTGGCCTTGAAAATCCTGCGTCTGGGAGCAGAGCCGGTTTTGTCTATCTGAGCCTTGATTATCTCATTGCACTCCTCCAGAGTAAGTTCTGCCGGTACCTTGGACTTCGGAATCTTATAGTTACTGCCATTATATGAGATATATGGACCATAACGGCCATTCAATATCTCCATCTCCGACTCCCCGGTAAATGTCTTGATGACTTTCCTGGACTCGTTCTCACGCTTGTCCGTAAGCATGGCCACGGCCTGCTCCAATGTTATCTCCATTGGGTCAACCTTTCCCTGAAGCGAGACATACATATTTGAGTGATGTATGTACGGGCCGAATCTTCCTGTACCGATAACCACATTGCTGCCCTCAAACTCACCCAATGTCCTTGGCAGACGGAAGAGCTCCATCGCCTCCTCAAGAGTTATTGTCTCAAGGGTCTGTCCCTTCCTCATCTGGGCAAAGCGAGGTTTCTCCTCATCCTCAGCGCTGCCTATCTGGACGATAGGACCGAAGCGGCCAATCTTTACGGATACGGGCTTGCCAGACTCCGGATCAACACCAAGCACCCTCTCGCCTACCTTATGCTCGTCCTTGCGCGACATCGTATCCGATACCATAGGCTCAAAGGTTGAGTAGAAGTCACCTATCACACTCTTCCACGGTTTCTCGCCATCTGCAATGTCATCAAACTCTTTCTCTACCTTAGCGGTAAAGTTATAGTCCATAATATCAGGGAAATACTCGTTAAGGAAATCGTTGACCACAAGACCTATGTCGGTAGGTAACAGCTTAGACTTCTCCGCGCCGTAAACCTCTGTGAGGGTCTCGTCAGTAATCTTTCCCTTTTTAAGTCTGATCAGGTTATAGCTACGCTCCTCACCTTTCACATCGTCCTTAATCACATACTCGCGCTGCTGTATCGTACCGATTGTAGGAGCGTACGTTGAAGGTCTTCCAATGCCCAGTTCCTCAAGCTTGTGCACAAGCGAGGCCTCATTGTAGCGCTGCGAATGCTGTGTAAAGCGCTCCACAGCCTGAATGGAGACACAATTCAGAGACTCACCTATCTCCATCTGCGGAAGTGATGCTCCTCCGTCCTGGGTATCCGTCTCGTCATCGTGGCTTTCACGATAAACCTTAAGGAATCCATCAAATCTCACCACCTCGCCGGTTGTCTGGAACAGGCGCTCGCTCTTGTCTGACGATATTGTGATGGTTGTCTTCTCTGTCTCGGCATCAGCCATCTGCGATGCTATGGTACGCTTCCAGATAAGCTCATAGAGACGCTTCTCAGGAGCAGTTCCCTCTATTGAGGTCTTGTCCATATAAGTGGGACGGATAGCCTCGTGAGCCTCCTGCGCGCCCTTGGACTTCTGGTGATACTGACGTGGGCAGACATACTCCTCACCCATTGTCTGAGCAATGACCTCCTTGCTGGAGTTGATACACAGCGATGACAGATTGACGGAGTCGGTACGCATATATGTTATCTTTCCAGACTCATACAGTCGCTGTGCCAGCATCATAGTCTGCATAACGGTGAACCCGAACTTTCTGGCAGCCTCCTGTTGCAAGGTAGAAGTAGTGAAAGGAGGCGCGGGAGACTTCCTCAAAGGCTTTGTCTGAATGTCCGCGACCTTGAACGACGCGCCGTCGCAGTCAGAAAGGAAGCTAATGGCAGACTGCTTGTCGGCCAACCTTTCACGCAAATCCGCTGACAATTCCTTCTTCCCTCCCTCTTTGGAATCAAGCTCAAAATTGGCGGTAACCCTATATGATGGCTCTGGAATGAATGACTTGATCTCGCGCTCACGCTCCACAACCAGCCTGACAGCCACCGACTGCACCCTACCGGCAGAGAGTGATGGCTTTACCTTGCGCCACAGAACCGGCGAGAGCTTGAAACCCACGATTCTGTCCAGTACTCTGCGTGCCTGCTGGGCATATACCAGATTAATGTCTATGCCTCGCGGCTGCTCAATGGCATTCAGAATTGCGTTCTTTGTGATTTCGTGAAAGACAATACGGCGTGTAGTCTCGGGCTTCAGTCCCAGCACCTCGAAAAGATGCCAGCTGATTGCCTCTCCCTCGCGGTCCTCATCAGACGCGAGCCATACCATCTTAGCCTTCTGCGAGGCATCCTTAAGCTCCTGTACAATCTTCCTCTTATCTGAAGGAATCTCATATTCAGGATCAAAGCTGTCTATATTTATACTAAGGTCCTTCTTCTTCAAGTCACGGATATGGCCGTAACTCGACATCACCTTGTAATCCTTACCTAAAAACTTCTCAATTGTCTTCGCTTTCGCGGGAGACTCAACAATTACCAGATTATCCTGCATCTTTCCTTGTATTTCAGTTCAGCACGTAAACGCGGGCAAAAGTATGAAAAAAGAATCACAATATCCGACAGAGTCAATGGAGTTTTTTTTCACCGGTTGCAATTGAATATCAGAAACGGAACAGCAACGAGCCCAGAATGGCTGCTCCCTGAGCTCTGTAACCACCGTATTTATAATAGCGGTTGCCCAGCAGATTTGTTCCCTTTAACGCGATATCCAGATTACTTTGAACCCTATATCCTAAAGACACGTCAAGAATATTGACCTGGGGAAGCCTCTCGTCCGCACAACTTGTCATCAGAGCATACTGATAACCTGCATTCATGGTCAGTTTGTCAGAGAGCTTTCCCTCAATGTCAATAGAGATTCCGAACTCAGGCAGCATCTGCAGCTGCTCCCCGTCACCATCGCACTTCCATTTATAATACCCGGCTGTAGCCGATGCCTTCAAACGGTCTGAGGTTGTCAATGAAGCGGAGATCTCTCCATAGCCCACAGTAGCATCAGACTGCGTAAGCACAGAGCCCATAACATCCAGTGCGCTCAGGCTCTGGAACAGATGTCCGGCCATAATGCGGTAGCCGCCGCGTCCGGATACTTCCAGAAACTCATTGGCATTCCAGATGGCGCCAAGAGACGCATCCATACGGGTATATCCGTCGGTCAGTTGCTCACGGTCTGTCCAATAAGGAGAGATGGCGTAAAAACGCCTCATATCGTTATCCTCCGCTCCACCGGTAACGTCGGCAAAGAGAGCCAGCCAGCTTGAGACCTTATACTGAAGCCTCAGATATGGAGCCACACGAATCTTCGGAGCAATCCTGTTGCGGACTGTGACATCAAATCCCGCTACCGCCGACAGGCTTGTATTGGTCCAGCTCACTTGAGGACGGGCTGATACCGTAACATAGTCCACGTAATCGAATGAGAAGCGCAGACGATTTCTCCAGTCATACAGAGAGGCCTTGGCCGAGCCCCAGAGCCCAACAGACCAGGACTGGCTGATGTCATAGCCGGCAAATCCCTTGACCCTGAACAGATTCTCACGTCCTTTGAGCGACACGTCGTGTGATATGTTGTCATCGGAGCAGGCATACCATCCAGCAAGCACATTGAAGTATATGCCCGCCATATCAGGACAACTAACCGTAGCCTCTATGTTACCGGTCATTATATTACGGCCATTGTCTCTTGGATCGTGTTTCTGAAACTGGGCCGGAGAAGGTCTGAAATTCACATATTGGTATCCCACGCCGGCATTGACACCTATCTTCAATCTGCTCAGGTTATGCTCAAAGCCTGCCGAGAAACCGGCATCATACATTCTGGATGTCCAGTCATCCTCAAGCATGCCGTTCCAGCCGTTGAGTTTACCGTTTATTCTCAGAATATCATTCTCCTTTATTCTGATCCGAGCATTTGCCAGAGCATCAATATTGCCAAACATTCCATAGCCGAACCTTATTAGTCCACTGTATGACGGCGGCTCACTCTCAGGACTGTCCGGAGCCAGCATCGGATCGCGCAGATACCCATTCAAAGGACGGGCCTCCCTTATATACTCAACAGGACTCTCTGACGAGAGAATCTCCGGCTTTGCGGGAACAGGCATAACCTTTCTGGCATCGGTGACATCCGCGTTGTACACACCCTCTATCGTAAGCGATCTGGATGGCAGGTTATTGTCAGGCTGTGCGTAGGACGGCAGTGCGAGAACTGCCAGGCCAAGCAATACTATATCTGTTATCTTCATAATCAATACCGAATCAAAGTCATTCCAATTTTGCAAGTCTCTCCTCTATCATAGAGGCTATGTCATCATTCTCCTTGTAATTCTGTCTGAGCGAGATGAGATATTGCCTTGCCTCCACTGTCTTGCCCTGAGCAAGATATATGTCTGACAGCAATATGAAACTTCTGGCCAGCCAGTATGTATGCGGCGTACCTCCGGAAATAAGATCCATAATGTTCTTCTCCGCAGCCTCAATGTCGCCGGTGCCATACAGGATACTGCTCACCAGCCAGTCGCTCTCGGCTCCGTACGCGGAGCGTGTATCGGAAGACAGGTCGCGAAGCACAGGGAGCGCATCGGCTGTCTTGTCCAACGCAAGCAATGACTTGCATTTCATATAATTGACCTCGGTTGCCTGTCCGGGTTCAAGCCTTGAGGACAGAGCCTTGTCAGCAAACTCAATGACCATGCCATAGTTCTCTACCTTATATGCGCTAAGGACCGCTCCAAGCGATGCCTTGCGGCTGAGCTCTGCCGTATTGGCCCTGTCATAAAGCCTTCTGTATGTGGCCAGAGCCAGGCTGTAGTCCTTAGTATCGTAAGCCAGTTGCGACGCACGGTCCAGAGCGTCTGTGCAGAAACGGCTGTGTTCCTTGCCTGCTGCGGCCAGCAAATACTGAAGGGCCTTGTCGTACTCCTTCTGATCGCTGTAAATCAGACCGAGATAATAATTTGCGTTAACGGCGTACGCACCCTCCGGGAACTGATGCAGATAGTTCTCAAATGCCGTGACAGCATCATCATACTTGCCGCGGGTAAAGAGCAGCTCAGCCGATGCGTATGTCAGCGAGTCACGCTCAACAGCCGCCACAGGAGTCTGTCCGCCAACCGACTCAGAATAGGCCAGGTACTGATCTACCCTGCCTGTCTCAACATAGACAGAACGGAGGTCACGCATCGCCATTGCAGACTCATCGCTGCCAGGATAATTCTCTATTACCTTCTTATATGCCGGAATGGCCCTCTCGTAGTTGTCATTCTGGTAATAAATCAGCGCTATCTCTGCCGATGCCTTGCGGGCCAGGTCACTCTTGGGATAACCGCTCACCACCCTCTCAAACGCGTGGATGGCATCCGATGATTTGTCCATCTGCTGGCAAGCCCTTGCCTCCTCGAACAAAGCCTGGGCGCAGTAGTCTGATGACGGATACTCATTGCAAAGCCTCTCCATCATTGAGACCTTGCCATTGTAATCCTTCTTCAAGCCAAGGACTAGCCCCATACGGTAGAGCGCATAATCACCGTTCTGCCTGTATGTGGAAAGGGAATTAGTGTAGCACTCCTCGGCATTGGAATAATCGTGCTCATAGAAATAGCAGTCACCCATTCTGGCGTATGTATCGGAAAGCATCTCCTTGGAGACCTTTGAGGCATAGCTGCTTGTCAGGCTCTTCCATTGACTCAGCGCCTTGCTCCAGTCCGAGGATTTATACGCTGAGTATCCGGCCCCGTACAATGCCGGCGCATAGAGTTCCGACCTGCTGTCAGGAACAAGTCCGAAGTAACGGTTGTAATCCGATGCCGCCTGAGCGAACTTCCCTTGTCTGAAGTATGTCTCAGCGCGCCAGAAACAGGCATTCGCAGCTGTCTCCCTGTCATATTGCGACATATCCGATGCCTGCGTCATATAAGTTGCGACCTTGTCAAAATCGCCGCCGGCATACAGTTCCAGGCCCTTTCTGTAAAGCAGCTGCTGCCTCGCCTCAAGAATCTTACGGCCCGGACTGTGTATCTTCTCTATGGACTCCAAAGCCACATCATAGTTGTTGGACTGCAGATATACCTCGGCAAGACGCTCATTGACGTCATCGGCATACTTTGAGTCGGGATACTCATTCAGGAATCTCTCAAAAGCAGTTACTGGCTCGGCGAACGGGGAATAGCCAGACTCCTGGACGCACATGGCATAATTATACAGGCCAGCCTCTGAGAGACTCTTGTCAGCAGTCATTGAGGCAACCTGCTCAAAAGCAAGGATGGCATCACTCTTGTCGCCCATCTCTAGTGACGAGAGGCCCATATGATACCAGGCGTTCTGTTCCAGCACGTCATCCTCTACCGATACCATTCCAAGGAACTCCAGCGCACGTCCGTGATCACCCAACTGCCAGTTGGCCATACCCAGCTGATATACATCAAGACGGTCTGGTTTGGTATCGCCCAATACGTAGCTGGTAAGCATCTCATCCGCATCAGACCACCTTCCCTGAGCGAAGCGGGCCTGACCGAGTATGCGCTCAGCCTCAGAAGACACATCACTATCCTCATCCAGCAATGACTCCGCCATAGTAGCGGCATCATCGGCCTTACCCTCCCTCAGAGCTATCTCTGCAAGGAAAAGCTGTGCGGCACTGCCGTATTTGTCAACGCGCAATGATTTGGTGAATCCGGCCCTCGCCGCATCAAGACGTCCCTCGGAATAATCAGCGCAAGCTTTATAGAATACCACATCGTCATCGTACCCATCCATATTATCCAGAACGCTCAGGAGCACATAGCCCTCAGAGATGCGTCCGTTTCTCATCAGTGACAACGCGTGGTAGAATGTCATCCTGCGGCTGTCATCCATACTCAGCTTCTCAGGATTGCAGTCCTCAAACCACACAAGAGCCTCATCGTACTCACCGCGTCTCGCACAGCAAATTCCGGTAAGAGCCTTTACACGATAGCCCCATACAGACATAGGATAACGCTCCAGAAACGCCTGAAGAGCCTCCTTTCCTTTCTCATAATCCTGCTCAGACGTTATGACGGCATACATATAATCCGCCTCCTCACGCCAAAGATACCCCTGTCTTCCTGATGCCTCCGTCCTGCTCCACTCATCAAGACAATCCTTTGCCGCACCATAATCACCACTCTCAAACAAAGAGCGGGCATCCCGCAGAATACTTTTCTCAGAATCTGCCACCGGACGCTCCTGGCCGTTTGACGGAAGAGTCAGAGACAATGCCGCCAGAGACAGACAAAACAATTTTCCTATTCTCATTTTTCAATCATTTTCATTAACATTCCAAGGGCCTTGTTCTCTGCCGCCTCCATAACGGCCCGCTCTCCCGGTCCCTTGTCGTTGATGCCGCACAGATGAAGCACTCCGTGTATTATCACCCTGTACAGCTCACTCTCGTATCCAGTACCGAACAACTCGCTGTTGCTGCGGACCGTATCCAGACTTATATACAGATCTCCGCTGATCTTTTTACCTGAAGAGTAGTCGAACGTGATGATGTCAGTATAATAATCGTGTCCGAGGAACTGACGATTCACCTCCAGTATCTTCTCATCATCGCAAAAAAGATAGCCTATACCATTCTCCTGACAGCCATACGTACCGGCCACCGCCTGAATCCACCTCCTCACTATAGCTTTGGAAAAGCGGGGCATCGCCACATTCTCAGTCTGAAACGCTATCATACTCCAAAAAACATATATGCCATAAATATTGCGGCCAGTATCCCGGCAAAATCGGCTATGAGGCCACAAGCCACCGAGTATCGGGTATTGCGTACGCCCACACTGCCAAAATAGACAGCCAATATATAAAATGTAGTGTCGGTTGAGCCCTGAAACATACAAGCCAGACGGCCCACGAACGAATCAGCTCCGTATGTGGTCATCGCGTCAATCATCAGGCCACGGGCACCGCCGCCACTCAGCGGTTTCATCAATGCGGTAGGAAGCGCCGCCACAAAATCACCGTTGCCACCGCATTTCTCCACAACCCAGCCGATACCATTCACAAATCCGTCCATCGCGCCGGATGCCCTGAACACGCCAATACCTACCAGCATCGCCACCAGATACGGAATAATCCTGACCGCGGTGGTGAAACCGTCCTTGGCACCCTCAACAAAAGTCTCGTAAATATTGATCCTTGCCTTTATTCCAGACACAATGAACCCGATAATAATCAGAAACAATATGATATTGGCTACTGACGTTGACACAGGTCCTATCTTGACTGACGGAAGCGACATAAACCCCCAGATGATAAGCGCCACGATGAGGCTCAAACCGCCCAGGAAGAGAATCAGCACTTTGTCAAAACGAATATTCTGAATTATGCTTGTGGCTATCAGGCCTGCCATAGTAGAGAAAAATGTTGCGATCAGTATGGGCAGAAACACATCGGCAGGCTGTGCGGCCCCCATCTGCGCCCTATATACCATTATGCTGACAGGGATAAGCGTAAGACCCGATGTGTTCAGCACAAGGAACATTATCATAGGGTCTGATGCGGTATCCTTTCTGTCATTGAGTTCCTGCATACGCTCCATAGCCTTCAGTCCCATAGGGGTGGCGGCATTATCCAGCCCCAGCATATTGGCGGCCAGATTCATAAAAATCGAGCCATAGACCGGGTCATTCTTAGGCAATGCCGGGAACAGACGGCAGAATACAGGGCTGAGCAGACGTGCCAGCATACTCACAACTCCACTGCGTTCTCCAATCTTCATTATGCCGAGCCAGAGAGACAACACTCCGGTAAGGCCCAATGATATCTCAAATCCTGTCTTGGCCGAGCTGAAGGTGGAATCCATTATGTCCTGAAAGATGACGGCATCGCCAGTGACAGCCAGATGCGCTATCGCCACCACAAAGGCAATCAGGAAAAACGCCACCCATATCCAGTTCAGGACCATACCACCTATTAAAATAATCAATAATCCCGCAAAAATAGAAAAATCGGCTTAACCCACGGTAATACGCCGCTTTTTTTTAGTCTTTTATAACAAAGGGCGACAAAGATGAATGTGGAAATCTCCCTGTTTTTTTATACATTTGCGGCAAGGAACAGGTTTATGGACGACAGCTTCGACATAAGGCAGCAGCAGTACACCATCTCCGACAAAGAGTTGGATAACGCATTGCGCCCTCTGTCGTTCGGCGATTTTGCCGGACAGGCCAAGGTGGTGGACAATCTGCGCGTCTTTGTCCAGGCCGCCCGTATGCGTGGCGAGCCACTGGACCACACCCTTCTGCACGGTCCTCCCGGACTGGGAAAGACCACACTCAGCAACATCATAGCCAACGAGTTGGGCGTAGGCTTCAAGATAACGTCAGGTCCTGTGCTTGATAAGCCTGGTGATTTAGCCGGCATTCTGACATCACTGGAGCCGCACGACGTGCTCTTCATCGATGAGATTCACCGCTTGTCACCTGTGGTGGAGGAGTACCTCTATTCGGCAATGGAGGACTACCGCATAGACATAATGATAGACAAAGGCCCGTCAGCGCGAAGCATACAGATAGACCTTAACCCGTTCACGCTGGTTGGAGCCACCACCAGAAGCGGTTTGCTCACAGCTCCGCTCAGGGCACGTTTCGGCATCAATATGCATTTGGAGTATTACGATGCCGACACGCTGAAAGGCATCATCCTGCGCTCTGCCGGCATTCTTGGCATTCCGTGCGATGTCGATGCCGCAGCCGAGATATCGGGACGAAGCCGTGGAACCCCACGTATCGCCAACGCACTGCTCAGGCGCGTGCGCGACTTCGCGCAGGTCAAAGGCTCAGGCCGCATCACCATCGGCATAGCACGTATGGCACTTGAGGCCCTCAATATAGACAAATATGGTCTTGACGAGATTGACAACAAGATACTCTGCACCATTATAGACAAGTTCTCCGGTGGTCCTGTAGGTCTGAACACCATAGCCACCGCCCTCGGCGAGGACTCCGGCACCCTTGAGGAGGTGTATGAGCCGTTCCTTATTCAGGAAGGCTTCCTGAAACGCACTCCACGTGGCCGTGAGGTTACCGACCTTGCCTACCGTCATCTGGGACGCACCCGTTTCGGAACCACGCCCGACCTCTTTGACTGATTTCCGTTACTTCTTTCCACTTTTTGCAGCAAGACAGCAATAAAGGGTGTTGCTGGCAAGGCCACAGCCAGAGGCTGTCTCAGGGGCTAGGCTCTACGAAGCCTGCTCGCTACGCCGTGAAATGTTAAAACGCGGAACTCGCTGCGCTCAGACATCCGCGTTTCCTAACGCATTTCACGGCTACTCGCTTAACGGCTTCTCCGAGAGACGCCCCTGAGACAGCCTCTGACTGCTCCGGAATTGCCATATTCATCGGAATCTTAAAATCTTAAAACCTTAAGTTGTTATGTTTTTCAGGTCCTGGGACTGAGACAAGGATGAGCCGGCAGGGGAATTATGTTTTTAAGGATTTAAGGTTTTTGGGAAAAATACGTACAATATTTCTCTATCAAAGAGATTATCCATATAAATCCTCAACTGGCAATTTTTATTTTCCCAGTTAGGGAATTTTATTTTCCCAGTTGGAGAGATAAAATCGGTCAGTTGGGCAGGTATATGGACATTCTCCCAACCGCTTGTAATAAATCCTTACATATAAGCCTTGAGACACTTCTGCGAGATCTAAAGTCTCAGTCTGACGACCATTAATACCGACCACGGCTGGTAGACATTGATAAATCCTACTCACTTTATTTTCAATCGCAATCAGCACCATGATATTTCTTCTATCATGGCGCTTTTTTTGCTCTTATTTTAGAACCTGTTTTGAAATGTTCCAATTAATCTTTTATAAAATCTTTCCGGCTGAAA